>NZ_JBEHFV010000010.1:0-75685 GCF_040225855.1 Corynebacterium sp. KPL2850 | reverse complement strand
CTCCAGGCACCGTATGACCTGGTAGCAGAGGTTGCGGAGACCGGTAAGCTGCCGGTCGTGCTCTTCGTTGCCGGCGGCGTGGCCACGCCTGCCGATGCCGCCCTCGTCCGCCAGATGGGCGCCGAAGGCGTCTTCGTGGGCTCCGGCATCTTCAAATCCGGTAACCCGGCGGCGCGCGCGGAGGCCATCGTGAAGGCCGCCACGCTTTACGATGACCCCGCCGAGCTCGCCAAGCTCTCCCGCGGCCTGGGCGAGGCCATGGTCGGCATCAATGTCGGCGATGTGCCGGCACCGCACCGCCTGGCCGAGCGCGGCTGGTAATCGCGTGGCACACCCAGAAGAAGCAAACGCCACGATCGGGGTGCTCGCGCTGCAGGGCGGCGTGGAAGAGCACCTGCGCATCCTCGAAGGCCTGGGGGCGGGGACGCGCCGGGTGCGCGTGCCGCGCGACCTTGAGGGCCTGGATGGGCTGGTGATCCCGGGCGGGGAGTCGAGTGTCATCGACAAGCTCGCCCGCACCTTTGGCGTGGCCGACCCGCTGCGCGAGGCCGCGGCCGCAGGCCTGCCCGTGCTTGCCACTTGCGCCGGGCTGATTTATTGCGCCCGCGAGCTGGATAACCCCTCGCCGGGCCAGCAGACCCTGGGGCTACTCGATGTCACCGTGCGGCGCAATGCCTTTGGCAACCAGCGCTTTTCCGCCGAACGCACCGTGCCGGTCGTGGTTGGGGAAGAAACTCTGCCCATCGAGGCGAGCTTCATCCGCGCCCCGCTGGTCACCCGCGTCGGTGAAGGCGTGGAGGTCATCGCGACCGTGTCGCACGACGGCGCGGAGGAAGCGGTCGTCGGCGTGCGCCACGGCGCCGTCACCGCCTTGAGCTTTCACCCGGAAGAAAACGATGAGGCGCGCGTGCACGCCGCCTGGCTGGCTAGTATCCGCTAGGCGCCGGAGAGGCCGCGGCGCTTGAGCAGCGGCGCGACGTCCTTATCGCGCCCGCGGAAGTCGCGGTAGGCCGCGCCGAAATCGCGGGAGGCGCCGCGAGAGAGGATGAGGTCCCGGAACTTTTGTCCTGCGGCGCGCAGATCGCTTTGCTCCTTGAACCACTCGAAGCCATCGGCATCGAGAGCCTCGGCCCACAGGTAGGAGTAGTAGCCCGCGGAGTAGCCGCCGGCGAAGATGTGGTTGAAGTACGTCGAGCGGTAGCGCGGGGCGATGTGCGGGTTATCCAGCCCCACCGCGCGCAGGGCCTCCTCTTCGAATGCGTCCACGGCCTCCGGGGTGGCCTCCAGCGCCGCAGCGTCCTTGGCGCTGAGCGAATGCCACGCCAAATCGATAATGGAAGCCGCCAAGTACTCCGAGGTGGCAAAGCCCTGGCCAAATTCGGAGGCGGCGGTCACGGCATCGAGCAGCTCATCGGGAATCGGCTCGCCGGTGTCGACGTGGCGCGCATACTGCTTGACCAGTTGCTTATCCAGCGCCCAGTTCTCATTGATCTGCGAGGGGAATTCCACCCAGTCGCGCGGGACGTTGGTGCCGGCGAAGGTGGGGTAGTGGACATCGGAAAGCAGCCCGTGCAAGGCGTGGCCGAATTCGTGGAAGAGGGTGTGCACCTCGTCCAGGCTCAGCAGGGGTTGGGAACCATCGGCGGGCTTGGTAATGCCCAGCACGTTGACGATGACCGGCTTGTGCTCCAGCAGGCCCGATTGGCCCACGAACTGGCTCATCCACGCGCCACCGCGCTTGGTGGGGCGGCCGAAGTAGTCCGTGAGCAGCAGGCCAATTCCCTTATCGCCGTGCTCGCCCTTATCTTCGTGCTCGACGTTATCTCTGTGTTCGACACCCTTGTCGAGCACCTCCCAGACGCGCACGCCCTCGGCATAGCCCTCCAGGTCCTCGCGCGGGGCAACGGTAATGCCGTACAGGCGCTCGGCGGCGGCGAATACGCCCTGGGTAAGGACCTTGTCCAGGGGGAAGTACTGGCGCAGTTCCTCCTCGTCGAGCGAGAAGTCGCGGGCGCGGACCTTGGATTCCCAGTAGGGCCAGTCGGCGGCGTGGAAGTCTTGCTCGTTGAGCGTGGCTTCCTCGGCTAGCAGCTTGTGCTCGCCGGCGGCATTGGCCGCGGCGGCGGGAGCGAGGTCTGCGAGCATGTCGCGCGCGGCGTCGGCGCTGCCAGCGGTTTCTTCCGCGATCACGTAATCGGCGTGGGAGGCATAGCCCAGCAGCTCGGCGCGCTCGGCGCGCAGCTGGACGGCCTCGATAAGCCCTGGAATGTTGTTCTCGGAGCCCCTGCTTGCCGATGCCGCATAGAGCTTCTTCCGCGCCCCCTCCCGAGCCAGGCGGGACTGCTCCGATTGCACGGTAGGCAGCTCGAGCGGGATGACGTAGCCTTCGCGGCCTAGGGCCTTGGCATCCGCCTTGGCTGAGGCGATGCGTTCCGGCGGCAGGCCCTCGAGCTCTTCCTCCGTGAACTCGACGGCGCGCTCGCGCGTGGAGGCCATGAGATTGCGGCCGAATTCCTCAGATAGGGCGGAGAGGCGCTGGTTGATATCGGAGAGGCGGGCCTTGCCGGCGGCATCGAGATCCGCTCCCTGGCGCGCAAAGGTGCGCAGCAGGTACTCGTGCAGGCGCGCGCCCTCCTCATCGCCGGCGGGCGGGGTGGCGTCCTTGATGCGCTGGTAGAGCTTTTCGTCCTGGTACATCGCGTCGTAGTGGGCGGACAGGCGCGGATAGATATCGGCGGCGATCTCTTCCATCTCATCGGTGACGTCCGTGCCAGAAAGGTTGCCAAAGACCGCCATGACGCGGTCGAGGTCTTGGCCGGATCGCTCGAGGGCTTCTACGGTGTTTTCCCACGTGGGGGCGGCGGGGTTTTCGGAAATGGCGGTGAGCTCGGCGTCGTGGCGCGCGAGCGCTTCGTCGAAGGCGGGTCGGTAGTGCTCGACTTTAATCTCTGCAAAGGGCGGGAGTTGGTAGGGCAACGATGAAGGGTGGAGTAATGGGTTAGTCATAAGCGACCAATGTACCCATTAACTCCACCCTGTGTGATGGTATTCACTAAGATTGCTAGCCCACGGGAACGAGCTCCGCGTCTTCATCCTTCTTCTGCGGCGGCGTGGCTTTTCGTTTCCCGGTATTCATCAAGATGATATCTAGTACGAGGAATGCGGCAAGGGTTATGCCCAAAAGTGGGATAAATACACCGACGGTTGCGGCAAAGAGAGCGCCCAGGCCGGTGGTTGCCCAGGAGAAGTGCCGCTTGGAGCCAGGTGCAAATTGCGGCCGACGCTTCCACCACATGTAGTAGCCCAGAACCACCATGGCGGCAATGGCGAGGCCGAGGGCGAAGAGTGCAATCTGTAGCGGCAGGCCAAACATGATGCCCATGTGCAGGTAGATACCCCAGCTGCTGAGCTTGCTAAATAGCGGCAGTTCGGAGAAGGGCAGGCGGTCGATGACCTCGCCGGTGGAACCGTCGATGGAGATCTCATCGGAGGTGTAGCGCCACTCGACCCAGCGCTCGCTCACCTTCCATCCCGAGTCGGTGTCCTCCGGGGCGTACAAGCGCAGCGGGCCCGTCAGGCCTTCCGCGCGGCCGGTGGCGTAGACGCGCTCTGCCTGCTCGGCGACGACCTCCGGATCCGGTGTCTCGCCCGCAGCTTCCGTATCCCCACCGTGGGCACCGTGGGCGCCGTGGCCTTCGTGCCCGGCGTGGGCATCGTGTGCGGCATCGGCGGAGGAATCGGTGGCCAGCGCGGTGTCTACTGGTGTGGCCTTCCAGTTCATCTTCTCCACCACGGAATTGACGTTTCCGCCGGCCAGCTGGGACCAGGTGATGCCGGTGGCGGACAGGCCAATGAGCCCGATGAAGATCCAAGCGCCCATAGTGGAGTGCAGGCGGGTGGCCTTCCAACGCTTGGAGCGCTGTGGCTGCTTCTTTAGCGGTGCGGCAGCCTTCTTGGGCCGGCGGCGAATCCACCACATGTAAAGGCCGCCGCAGGCTAAGACCCACAGCCAGGAGGCGGCTAGCTCGGAATAGAGCTCGCCCGGCTGGCCTAGGTGGAAGCTTTCATGCAGCGAGGAGATCCAGCGGCGCAGCGGCATTTCGCCCAGGCCGGAATAAGTGGGGTAGTCACCGATGACCTCGCCATCGGCCGGGTTTATAAAGACGGTGCGCTGCAGGCTCTCGTCGATGCCCGGATCTGCCACCAGCACGCGCGTGGAGTCCGTCGCCGATTCCGCCGGCCATACCTGGGAGACCGGCATATCCGGGTGCTCCTTTTGGGCAGCGCTGATTTGGTCCTCCAGGCTTACCGGGTTATTTACTTCCTCAACGGTCATGACGTCGCGGTAAGCAAACTTTTCCAGGGTCGGCGCTAGGGCGTAGAGGCAGCCGGTCAATGCTGCGATCAGGATGAAGGGGCCGACGAACATGCCGCCGTAGAAGTGTATGCGTTGGATGAAGGAACGCAGAGCCGTCCGACTCATAAAATAGTTCTCTTTCGTGCTTAGTGGTCAGTTGCATGGGTGCTGATATCAACTGCACTAATAGTCGGAACTTAGGCAACCCTGGTTCCCGGAAGGTGAAAAATTTTTTCAGTTGTGTGAAATTGAAGGGGCGAAAACGGCGACACCGCGCGCCCTGCAAAGGGAACGCGCGGTGAAAATTAGCTGGTGAAGAAGCTCTTACTTCTTCAGTCCATCGATGAAGTTGTTCCTGGTTTCCTTGGCTAGCAGCTTGTGCGGCGCCGGCGAGGCGGAGATCGGGCCCGTTGGATCGATATGATGGTCGCCTTATTGTGTACGAGCGCGAGGCTTATCACGAGGTCTACACCACGCTAGCGGACTCAACCGTTTTGCCTTGAGAAGCAAGAAACGAGCAAGAAAAAGTTTGCGCAGGTAGATGGGTAAATTTGGTGATAAAAGCGGCTGTATTGGCCGGTTTTCGGCGAACGAAGCAAGAAAAGACCGCCTCGAACTCCGAGGAGTAATCGAGGCGGTCTGTGGCTAGAAACCTAACGAGGCTTTACTTCTTCAGGCCATCGATGATCTCGTTGAACTGCGCGACGGGGCGCATGACAGCGGAGGTCTTCTCGTCGTTGGGCCAGTAGTAGCCGCCGAGGTCGGCGGGCTCACCCTGGGCATCGATAAGAGCCTGGGAGATTTCATCGGCCTTGCCGGAAAGCTCGGAGGCAACGTCCTTGAAGGCTGCCGCGAGATCGGCATCCTCGGTCTGGTTAGCCAGCTCCTCGGCCCAGAAAGTAGCCAGGAAGAAGTGGGAACCGCGGTTGTCGTTCTCGCCCACCTTGCGGGATGGGGACTTGCCCTCATTGAGCAGGCGCTCGGTGGCCTTGTCCAAGGTGGTGGCCAGCACGCCGGCCTTCTCGTTGCCGTTGGTCTGGTTCTCGTGGCGGAAGGACTCGGCCAGCGCCAGGAACTCACCGAGGGAGTCCCAGCGCAGGTGGTTTTCTTCCTGCACCTGCTGGACGTGCTTCGGGGCGGAGCCGCCGGCACCGGTCTCGAAGAGGCCGCCGCCTGCCATCAGCGGCACCACGGACAGCATCTTTGCGGAAGTGCCCAGCTCGAGGATGGGGAAGAGGTCCGTGTTGTAGTCACGCAGCACGTTACCGGTCACGGAGATGGTGTCCTCGCCGCGGCGGATGCGCTCGATGGAGGTCTTGGTAGCGGTGACCGGATCCTGGATCTCGATGTCCAGGCCCTCGGTGTCGTGGTCCTTGAGGTACTTTTCCACGAGGGACTGGATATTGCGGTCGTGGCCGCGCTCTGGGTCGAGCCAGAAGATGGTCTTCATACCGGACAGGCGCGCGCGGTTGACGGCGAGCTTGACCCAGTCCTGGATCGGCTCGTCCTTGGTCTGGCAGGCGCGCCAGATATCGCCGGCCTCGACGTCGTGCTCGATGAGCACCTCGCCCTTGGAGTTGCGGACCTCAACGGTGCCGGCTGCGGGCACCTTGAAGGTCTTATTGTGGGAGCCGTACTCCTCGGCCTTCTTGGCCATCAGGCCGACGTTCGGAACGGTACCCATGGTGGTGGGGTCGAAGGCGCCGTTTTCCTTGCAGTCCTCGATGACGGCCTGGTACACGCCGGCGTAGGAGGAGTCCGGGATGACGGCGAGGGTGTCCTGCTCCTCGTCGTTCTTATTCCACATGTGGCCGGAGGTGCGGATCATTGCCGGCATGGAGGCGTCAATGATGACATCGGAAGGCACGTGCAGGTTAGTGATGCCCTTGTGGGAGTTGACCATGGCGAGATCGGGGCCATCGGCAAGCGCGGATTCGAAGGCAGCCTTGATCTCCTCGCCATTGTCGAGCTTGTCCAAGCCCTCCAGGATGGAGCCCAAGCCGTTCTCGCCGTTCAGGCCGGCGGAGATGAGCTCGTCGCCGTACTTATCAAAGACATCGGCGAAGTAGGTGCGCACGACCTGGCCGAAGAGGATGGGGTCAGAGACCTTCATCATGGTGGCCTTCAGGTGAGTGGAAAAGAGCACGCCCTCTTCCTTGGCGCGCTTGACCTGCTGGAGCAGGAACTCATCGAGGGCCTTGGCGGACATGAAGGTGCCGTCGATGACCTCGTCCTTAAGTACCGGCAGCTCCGGCAGCAGGGTCTGCTCGCCGTCGGCGGTCTTCAGCACGATGGACAGGGTATCTTCCTCAGGGATGATGACGGACTTCTCGTTGTGGCGGAAGTCGTTATCGTCCATGGTGGCAACGTTGGTCTTGGAATCCTTGGACCATTCACCCATGCGGTGCGGGTGCTTCTTAACAAAGTTCTTTACGGCCTCCGGCGCGCGGCGGTCGGAGTTGCCCTCACGCAGGACGGGGTTAACGGCGGAGCCCTTGACGGAATCGTAGCGGGCCGCGATGTCCTTTTCCTCGTCGGTGGAGGGATTATCCGGGTAATCAGGCAGGTCGTAGCCGGCGGCCTGCAGCTCGGCGATGGCCTTCTTCAGCTGCACCAGGGAAGCCGAGATATTCGGCAGCTTGATGATATTAGCCTCTGGGGTCTTGGCCATCTTGCCCAGCTCAGCCAGGGCGTCTTCCACCTTCTGGTCTTCGGTGAGGCGCTCCGGGAACTGCGCGGCGATGCGGGCAGCTAGGGAAATATCGCGGGTTTCTACGTCAATGCCCGCGGTGGAAGCGAAGGCCTCCACGATGGGCTTGAGGGAGTAGGTCGCCAGAAGCGGCGCCTCATCGGTACGGGTCCACGTAATCTTAGCCATGATTCTCCTATTAAATGTGGGAAAATTTCTTCAGGTGACCAGATTACCGATTTTGTCCGCTCCATGTGGAGCGCTCGGTACATTCTGGGGCTGGGTGGCATCGGTCACGGGGCCATGCGCTGGGTAAATCTCTTCACCTGTCCACGCCCTGAACATGCTTTATGCGCAGGTGGGGTGTATCGTCGCCCCTCGTGAAAATTATCGATCAGTTAAGCCCGCGCAGCGCCAATGAACACCGCATTCACCGTCGGCCTTTGCCCCGCCAGACGGAGATTTCTACTGCGCGCCGCACCATCGTCATGGTGGCGATGGCCCTTGGTGCGTTTGCTATCGGTACTACCGAGTTCGTCTCGATGGGCCTGCTGCCGCTGATCGCGGAGGACTTCGGGGTTTCTGAAGATACCGCCTCCACGCTAATTACCACCTACGCGCTCGGCGTGGTGGTCGGCGCGCCCCTGATTGCGGCGTTTACCGGCAAGCTCCCGCGCCGCCGCCTCATCCTCTTGCTCATCGGCTTTTTGGTGGTGGGCAACCTGCTCTCGGTCCTCGCACCGAATTACTGGGTGCTCATGGTGGCCCGCTTCATCGCCGGCATGCCCCACGGCGCGTATTTCTCCGTGGCTAACCTGTCCGCGGCGTCGATGGCCCCTCCCGGCGGGCGGGGCAAGGCCATGGCGTTTGTGGGCATGGGCCTTGCCATCGCCACGGTCATCGGTGTGCCCGCGGCACAGGCCTTAGGCTCCGCGCTGGGCTGGCACGCGGCCTACCTGGTGGTCGTGGTCATTGGCCTTATTACCGCCGTGGCCCTGTTCTTCCTCATGCCGCACATGACGGAGATGAAACAGACCGATATCCGCACCGAGTTCGGCGCCTTTAAAAACAGCCAGGTGTGGCTCACCGTCATCATGGGCGTGGTGGGTTTCGGCGGTATGTTCTCCGTCTACACGTATATTTCCTGGACCATGACCGAGGTCGCTGGCCTGAGCGATAGCCTGATTTGGGTCGTGCTCATGGCCTACGGCATTGGCATGACGATTGGCAATGCCTTTGGTGGCTGGTTGGCAGACCGCAACCTCGAATTTGGCATCATTTTCGCCTTAGCCAGCCTGATCATCATTCTTACGGCCTTCTATTTTCTCTCCAGCCACGCCATCGCCGCCACCATTTGCTTTGGCATGGTGGCATTTATGGGTTCCACGTTGGTGCCGTCGCTGCAGTTGCGCTTGGTCCACGTGGCGGGCGATGCTCAGACCTTATCCGCAGCGCTCAACCAATCCGCGCTCAATATCGCGAACGCGGCCGGTGCGACCATCGGCGGCATCGTCGTCGGCGCGGGCCTGGGCTACTCTGCTCCGGCGCTGGCGGGCGCCGGCTTGGCGGCCGCGGGTTGCGTTGTGTGGGCGATAACAATGTGGGATAAAAAACGCCTTGCAGGCCGCAGCTAGAAGTACCACCGCACACGCCTATATTCTGGAGCACCATGAGCCTTACCATCGCTAGCGTCAACGTCAATGGAATCCGCGCCGCGTGCAAGCAGCGCAACGAAAACAACCCCGGCATGAACGCTTGGCTGGAACAGACTCCGGCCGATATCGTGCTGATGCAAGAGGTCCGCGCCACCCCGGATCAAGCCAGAAAGGCCCTGGCACCCGCCCTGGAGGCGGGCTGGCACTTGGAGCTTGCCGATGCCGCCGCCAAGGGCCGCGCCGGAGTAGGCATCCTCTCCCGCACGCCGCTTGCCGATGTCGAAGTCGGCTTCGGCTCCTTCACCGACGCCGGCCGCTGGATTGCCGCTACCACCCGCGATATCCGCGTGGCCTCGCTGTACTTGCCCTCCGGGGATACCGATTCGCCGAAGCAGGATGAAAAGTACCACTTCTTGGATGAATTCGGTTCCGTGCTGGCAGAAAACGCCAATAAGGACATGGTCATCGGCGGCGACTGGAATATCTGCCACCGCGCCCAGGACTTGAAGAATAATAAGGCCAACGAGAAGAAGGCCGGCCACCTGCCAGAAGAGCGCGCCTTTATGGACCATGTCTTCGGCAGCTTCCCGGATGAGGAGCCGCAGGAGAAAAAGAACCTGGGCGAGTGGCTCGGAGTCGTGGACTACGCGGGCACCACCCCGTGGGAGCCGGCCACCGCACCGCAGTGGTTCGACGTTACGCGCCGGCTCCACCCCGAGGCCGAAGGCCCCTATACCTGGTGGACCTATCGTGGCCAGGCCTTCAATAACGATGCAGGCTGGCGCATCGACTACCAAGCCGCAACCCAGCCGCTGCTCGATCGCGCGCAGCGCACATGGGTGGATAAGGCTCCGACCGTGGAGCAGCGCTGGTCCGATCACTCGCCGCTGCTAGTGGAATACGTCTAATGTCGCCGCTATTTAGCGTCCTATACGTCATTGGTATTACCGCCGAGTCCATGACGGCTGCGCTATCGGCCGGACGGCAAAAGCTGGACCTTTTCGGCGTGACGATGATCGCCGCCATCACGGCACTGGGTGGCGGTACTGTCCGCGATATCGTGCTCGCGGATCCGCCGCTGACTTGGGTGGAACACCCCATCTATCTGGTCATCGTCATTGCAGCCGCGATCGTCACGGTGGGCATGTCCTTTCTCATGCACTATTTCCGCCACCTCTTCCTCATCCTCGATGCCTTGGGACTGGCGGTCTTTTCCGTGCTGGGCACCCAGATTGCCGCGCACTTGGGCTACGGCTTCATCATCGCCTCGGTATCCGCGGTCATCTCCGGCGTTTTTGGCGGCGTGCTGCGCGATCTGCTTTCGGACCGCATTCCGCTGGTATTTTCCGGCGAATTTTATGCAGCCATCTCGATCCTGGCGGCCGGGCTGTACATGATCCTCTTGCGCGCCGGGCTATCGGAGGAGCCCACGGCGATTATTACCGCCTTGGTCTGCTTTGCCGCGCGCCTTGCGGCCATCTACTTCAAGACTGGCCTGCCCGTCTTTGAATACCGCGATGGTGAGCAGCAGATGGATCCGCGCCTTCGGCTTTCGGCGCGGATCGTGCGCGATGGCGCCCGCCGGGCCAAGCGGAAGGCAGGCGCGGCCACCCGTTACGCCAGCCCCATCACTCGGCCGCTGGGCCGCGGCAAGCGCACCGCAAGCAATTTTTCTTCCCCACTAAGCCTGGAAGAGTTAAATAGCAACCGGATTGCGCGGCCGACTGCCCACTCATCGATTACCCGCCCCAGCGGCAAGCACTCACCTGGGGCGAGGGGAGTGGATGTGCAGCAGCAATGGACCTTCAACAAGGAGGATGTGGGCAGGCAAAGGACCCCCAAGCACAAGCAGTAGTGCTAATATAAACACGTTAAAAATTTCGAAATCTGCAACGGAGAAAGTTCATGGCTCGCGCAATTATTCCTTTTGTCCTTGGCGCCGTAATCCTCGCCCTGAGCATCTGGTGGTGGACTGCTGTCGGACCGTCCTTCGCCTTCTTGGGCCCCATCGTCCTCATGGGTGTCGGCGGTGCCTTCATGGTGACCGGTTTCGCCATTTTCATGGACATCGTCAGCCCCACTTCCCGCAAGGTCTAAGAGAAAGGATTGACGATGAAAGCTATCGATCTGCTCACGGACATGGCACAACGCCCGCTCGATGCACTAGCCGCTTTGCCGGAGCTGAGCAACGAGACCGCCAATGCGCACTTTGGTGACCACCCGAACTCCATCACGTGGCTGCTATGGCACACCGGCCGCATGGCAGACCTGCAGCTTGCGCAGCTGACGGGGGAAGAAGAGCTGTGGCAGCGCTACGACCTCGACCTGCCGGATGCCATGGGCTATGGCCAATCGGCGGAGGAAGCGCGTGCGGTAACCACGCAGGACATCGGCAAGCTCCGCAGCTATACCCAGGAAGCATTGGAGCAGGTCAAGGCGTATGTGTCCTCGCTGGAGGATGACAACCTCGATGACGTGATCGACACCTCGTGGACGCCGCACGTTACCCGCGGTGTCCGGCTGGTCTCGATTTTTGATGACGCCGCGCAGCATCTTGGGGCGGCCAATCAACAAGCAAAAATGACGGAGTAACATTAACTGACATGACTGATTCCACTGCATCTAATTCCGTATACCGCGTACTTTCCGGCATTCAGCCCACCGCTGATTCCTATCATTTGGGAAATTACCTGGGAGCGCTCAAGCAGTGGATCGACCTGCAGGAAGGCTACGATGCCTTTTACTTCATCCCGGACTTGCACGCGATTACCGTGGAGCAGAATCCGGAGGAGCTGCGCAACCGCACTATGGCCGGTGCAGCTCAGCTCATCGCGCTGGGCATTGACCCGGAGAAGTCCACCCTCTTCGTTCAGTCCCACGTGCCCGCCCATGCGGAGCTGACCTGGGTATTCCAGTGCCTGACCGGCTTCGGTGAGGCCTCCCGCATGACGCAGTTCAAGGATAAATCCGCCAAGCGCGGCGCCGACCGCACCTCGGTAGGTCTTTTTACCTACCCCATCTTGATGGCGGCCGATATCCTTCTGTACTCCCCGGATTACGTGCCGGTGGGCGAGGATCAGCGCCAGCACTTGGAGCTCACCCGAAATCTGGCCGAGCGCTTTAATAATAAATACGGCGAGACCTTCCATGTACCGGAACCATTCATTCCGGAGGGCGCGGCGAAGATCTATGACCTGCAGGATCCGACGTCCAAGATGTCTAAGTCCGGTCCAAATCCGAAGGGCTTGGTCAACTTGCTCGACGCCCCGAAGACCTCTGCCAAGCGCATCAAGTCCGCAGTGACCGATGACCTGGGCGCCGTCGCCTTCGACCGGGAAACCCAGCCGGGCGTATCGAACCTGCTGGTCATCCAGTCCGCGCTGACTGGCGAGTCCATCGACTCCTTGGTGGAGAAGTACGCCGGCCAGGGCTACGGTCACCTGAAGGTGGATACTGCGGAGGCGCTTGAGGCCTTCACCACGCCGCTTAAGCAGCGCTATGACGAGCTCATGGCGGATCGCGGCGAGCTGGAGCGCATTTTGGAGCGCGGCGCCCAGACCGCACAGGAAGTAGCGCAGCCGCTTGTCGATGCCGTCTATGAAAAAGTCGGCTTCCTTCCCCGCCCGCGCAGGTAGTAGGTACCCCTTAACCCACCCCACGGAGGGACAAGTGGGTGTTTGCCAGCTACGCTATACGGGATAAGCGCTGTGCGAACAAGAAGGGAAGCACGTGTCCACCACCACGCAATCCTCCTCTAAGAAGACGGACCACTACGGCATCGAGCGCGCGAACGCCGATGACCCGGGAGCGATAGATAAGGTACGGCGCAAGTCGCCAATTGTTGACCACCTCATGCGTATGCAGGAGCGCTATGCCGCAGAGGGGGGCAACCAGTTCTCCGCTGGCATTACCTATTACTCGGTTCTGTCTATCTTCCCGTTGGCGATGCTGCTGGTGGCCACCATCGCCGCTGTCCTTGCTAACCGCGAGGACCTGCTCAATGATCTCCAGTCCTATATCACGGACTCCATTGACGGGAAGCTCAGCGAATCGGTCAATGAGATCTTGGATACGGCCATCGACCAGCGCGGTGCCATGTTCGGAATTGGTGGTTTGACCACCCTGTGGTCCGGACTGGGATGGATGAATCACCTGCGCATCGGCATTTCTGCCATGTGGGGCATCGATGCCAATGACGGCGGCTCCTTCCTGAAAAAGAAGTTCTCGGACCTTCTGGGGCTTATCGGCCTGATCATCTCCTTTGTCGTCGCCTTCGGTGTGACCGCTGCTGGTTCCTCCGGCCTTACACAGAAGATCTTTGACCTCTTAGGCATCGATTCCTTCCCGGGCATGGGCTATGTCTTCTTCTTCAGTGGCTTGTTGCTGGGCCTTATCGCCAATTTCATCGTCATGTGGTGGCTGATTATGATCCTGCCACGCACGAAGGTGCCTAAGAAGTCCGGCTTTACCGGCGCCGCCATCGGTGCGGTGGCGTTCGAGGCTATCAAGCAGCTGTCCACAGTGATCATGTCCTCTGCCACCGGCAGTCCGGCCGGCGCGGTCTTTGGTCCGGTCATCGTTTTGATGATTGTCATGTACTTGGTGTGGCGCGTGGTGCTTTATATTTCCGCATGGACTGCGACGACCGCAGAATCCCTGAAGTACGCGCACCCGCCGGTTCCAGAACCTGCCGTTATTCGCGTGCGCAACGAGGTACGTGAGGGCGCACCAGCAGGTGCGGTCTTCGGCGTGGGCGCGGCGCTGGGCGCTGCGGCCGTGGGTGTGGCGAAGCTTTTCCGACGGAAATAAAAATCCTCCCTACGGGTGAGGATCGCTGCGCTCTTTACCTTTAAGATAGGACACTATGAACGCCGATGATATTGCCCCAGACTTCTACGAAAAGTGGGACCTCGACCGCAGTGGTGGCGAGGATGAGCTTTCCGTTTTATTGGAAGCAAAAGATATCAAGCTCGGGCAGCAAGGATATAACCCCGATGAGCCGCGGCGTGTACAGCTGCGCATAGCGGCCAGCATCCTGGGTTCGGCGAAAAAGAGGGCCGAATACGATGAAGCATTGCGCACCGGCCTTCGCCCGACGTGGGGCGAGCTCGGCACGCTGAGTTCGGTGGGGCAGTGGTCTCCAGCACCGCGCACGCAGTCAAACTTCCACGATCAATCGCAGGGTGGTCCGAAGCGGGCGCCGGATTTTGCCCAGCCCAGCCCGTATAGTTCCCCGTACGCGCAAGACCCATTCGCTCGGCACGCATCACCGCAGCAACAGGTGTCGCCGTCGTTCGCCGCCCCGCCGGTGCCGTTCCAGCACCAGGCACAGGAACGGCCATCGCAAAGCACGCGCATTGGCATGGGCATCTTGGACTTCTTCTTGGCTGGTGGCATCAGCAGTGCGTTTGGCGCGGTCGTCGACGAGCTCGCGGATGTAGAAGCCCTGTCCTTTGTCGTTTTCTGCATCGTCATGGTGGTCTACGTTCTGGGCAGCGAAGTGTGGTTGGGCGCTAGCCCGGCAAAGATTCTTGCCGGCTATACCGTGCGGGATGTCGATACGAAGGAAAAGCTCAGCCTCAGCCAGTCCGCAAAGCGCCAGTGGTGGCGCCTTATCAACGTGGTCCCGGGAATCGGGCAATTGGTGGGCCTGATGGGCGCGGTGGTGCACACAGTCACCATTAATGAGGAAAATAACCGGCGCGGTTCCCACGACGAGTTCGCAAACGCAGAAGTGGTCAAGAGGAAGCCGCGCAAGTAGAACGCTGGCATGGCGCATCTTGGGGCGGATGCCTACGATGGTGCGCATGCATGATGCACCTTTAATTAGCCCCGAAAATAAGGATTCCGCCGAGAGCGTGGTGGAACAACTTCCTAAGGTATCCCTGTGGGAACCGGTCCGCTCGCAGGCCAGCACCGCGGAGGAATTGAACGCGGATATTCGCGAGCAGTGTGCCCAGCTTGCCGATGACCACGTGGTCTACGCCGAGCTGCAGCTCAACCCCGCGGCTTATTCTTTCGATACGTCCGCAGTCGTACGAGAGGTGGCCGCGGAACGCTTCGGCGATCTTGAGGTACGGTTTGTCCTCGAGGCGGCAGAGCCGGCGGCTAACGCAGGGGATGCTGCGGGCGTTGCGGGTTACACCCTGCCGGAGGGGAGTGCTGCCGCCGCGGCGGAGTTCCGCACGAAGTACCTGCCTACCCAAATCGCGGTGGGTGAGGATTTCGCCGCCACCGAAAGCGCGGCGCAGGCCGGCGTCAACCGCTTGCTGCAACCGGTGAATATGATTGATGATTTCACCGCCGATGTCGATGGAATCCGCCCAGGCAAGGCCTCCGGATGGATCCGCGACCGACACATTCCATTGGTATTTTCGCCCGTGGACGACGTTGAGGAACTGACGGATCATCCGCTGCCGCTGTTGCAGCAGCTTGGCTTTACCTGTTCCGTTTCTTCCGGCGATTCCACTCTGAGCAGGCAATTTCTCGCATTGAGCGAGACCTTTGGATACGGCTTGGAGGAGTTTTTCGATCTCACTGTGAAGGCGATTGAAAATATTTTCGGCACGGAGGAGACAAGGCAGCGTATCCTTGAGACCGTTGTCCTTCCGGCCTACGAGGACCTCTCCGATCCGGAACTTGCCGGTCCCGATACTGAGGAGTCGCTCCAAGATTCCGGGTTCTCAATGAACCTGAATGACAACCCTTCCGAAGAGTAATAGATAGTTAATCTACATAAAGGAGGAAGACATGCCTTCCGCACTATTCGTTGTTACCGCCGCTGATAAGTGGACGCTGGCTGATGGCAGCGCCCGTCCTACCGGTTACTGGGCCGAGGAGCTCATCGCTCCGCACCGCGTGTTTAAGAACGCGGGTTGGGATATCGACTTTGCTACGCCGAACGCAAAGGCACCCGTGGTAGACGAGTACAGCCTCGAGGTATTGTCTGAGGGCGACCGCGCCGAGCAGGAGAACTACCTCGCAGAAATCGGTCCAGACCTGGAAGACCCACTGAACCTGGCCGATGTTAAGGAAGCTGACTACGACCTCGTCTTTTACCCCGGCGGCCACGGCCCGATGGAGGACTTGGCTTATGACCAGGACTCCGCCAAGCTGCTGCAGGAGCGCATCGAGTCCGGTCGCGCCCTGTCCCTGGTTTGCCACGCACCGGCCGCATTGCTCGCGCTGGACAATGACAACTGGCCACTCAAGGGCTACACCATGACCGGCTTTACCAACGCCGAAGAGGGCGAGGAGACCATCGCCGCTGCCAAGTGGGTTGTTGAGACCCGCCTGCGCGAGCTTGGCGCTGACTTTAAGCAGACCGATCCGATGCAGCCTTATGTCGAGGTTGACCGCAACCTCTACACGGGCCAGAACCCAGCATCCTCTGAGCCTTTGGCACAGCGCATCCTGCGCGACTTTTAATGCGGGCGCTGAAAGCTCTCGCTGCAGGTAGCGCGGTAGTAGGGGCGGCGGCATATATAAAGAGCCGCCGTCCTTATCTACGCAGCGTTGCTCCTGAGCTTCGCAGCCCATTACTGTACCTGCCGCTGCACTTGCTTTCGGGTGATCGATTCGCTCGAACGAGCAGGCTATTTGCCAATATGGACGTGGCACGTCCGAAGTGGCGTCCGGTGGACATCGAAGAGCTATCTTGTTCTTTTGAAGGCCAAGCATTCCGTGCCCGCGTTATTACTCCACGCGGAGATGGAGCGCCAGCCGAGCCACGTCCCGTGGTGATGTGGATTCACGGCGGAGGTCACCTGCTCGGTGGTCCCGCGATGCATGATCCCCAAACTTCGCTCATCGCATCGGAGCTGGGGGCCATTGTCATCGCGCCGCGCTATCACAAATCCACGCAGGAACCTTTTCCTGCGGATCTGGAAGAGTGTTATGCCGCTTTGCGCTGGATGCAGGAAAATGGCGAGCTTTTAGGCGCGGATACTTCGCGCATTGCGGTCGCTGGCGATAGCGCCGGCGGTGGCTTGGCCGCAGGCCTTGCCCAGCGCACGGTGGATGAAGGTCATTCCATTCGAGCGCTTGGATTGGTCTATCCAATGCTTGATCACCGCACCATTGTTAAAGAGGGTGCGGTGGGGCAGTTTATTTGTCCTCCGAATTTAAATCGCGGCGCTTGGGATATGTACTTAGGCAAGGACCATTTAGGAACCCCGCTGCCACCGTATGCATCGCCGGCGACGCGTTCGGATCACTCGGGGATGCCGCCCACGTGGATCGGCGTGGGAGACATCGACCTTTTTCATGATGAATCCGTAGCCTTTGCTACCGCACTGCAGAACGCCGGAGTCGAGACCACACTTGATGTGTATGCAGGCGCCTATCACGGCTTCGATCAGGTACGCCCGCGTGCGCCCCAGTCGCGCAGAATGCTGGCAGATCTTATCGAGCACCTCGGCTCTCACCTCTAGCCGCACGTTTTGCGGATTGGGGTGTAGGTGAAAATGCAGCAACCGCCCCAGTCCACGCTCCACTTTGAGGAGCGGTTGGGCTGGGGCGGTCTTCGGTTAGCAGCGGCTACCGGCAGCTGAGGTCGCTAGGGCCGGTAGTCCGTAGAGCAGAGGAAAACTAAAAGCGGGAAAAACGCTTAATTAGCATGTTCTCGAGGCCCTTCCAAGACTCGGCATGCTCGTTATACGGCTTGGACGGGACATAGCCTGCGTGTTCGGTGGAACCGAGCATGTAGCCGAGGTAGTCCTGCAAACGCGGATTGGCCAGCATATAGGAATTAATGGAATCATCCCCGGCCCAGTCCGCGGCATCGGCGCAGACCTCGTAGCAGCGGGCTAGCTGGTCGGAGTCGACCGCTTCCGGTCCCTTTTCAATATCGCGCACGATGCCATTAAAGGAATATTGGTTATCCGGGTGGACCTGGACCTCTAGCTCACCGGCATTGGCGGCGGTGACGACGTCCTGCCAGGTAGAGACGCGCGCCAAGTCGTGGTCATCATTATCGATGAGCCACCGCACCAGCGTCTTGGAGGAATCGAAGGTAAAGATTTCGCCCCACTTGCCTAAGAAGATGGGATTGCCGTCCAAGTAGGTGCGCAGCGTGTAGACGGACTTGGACTGCGCGGTGATTTTAATCGGGTCGATTCCGGCGGCGGCCCAGGGGGACTCGTCATAGGGGTCGGCGGCATCTGCTGCGGCCTTGCGCTTTTCTTCGGCTTCCTTGGCGGCAGCGTCGGCGGCACTCGCTGCCTCGGAGATGCGGGTTTCGGCATCGGAGATAGCGGCGGCGTCGAATTCATCGCTCGGAACCACGTGGACGTGCTTATCCAGATCCGCGATGACCTTCTTCCAGTTGGTCAAGATGACCCGCCCGACGCCGGTCCACTCGTTCATACCCTGCTCGCCGGAGTAGTGATCGGCGCCGCGGGAGACGTTGCGCAGGATGGAGTGAGTGGCGAAGAAGATGGTGGTCTGTTCGGCAGCGGCGACATCGGCAAGCGCGGATGCCACCTCGAGGTCGCGCGCCACGGTGGAGACATTGGCGTGGCTGGGGCGGCCGGCGAGGGCTTCCGGCATGCCGATGAGATCGTATTCATCGCGCTTGGCTGGGGTGACGCGGTGCGCCGGGCGGGCGGAAAATTGCTCCCACTGCGGGTGATCCAGCAGGTCATGCTTGGCATCGGACTCCAGGTAGCACAGCATCTCAGCGGGGGAGTCGAAGACCAAGACGGAGTCATCGTCGCCCAAAAAGGCTTGCCATTCGGAGCCATTTTCGCGCCACTTGGGCGCCCAGAGGGTATAAAAATCGCCCTCAGTCAAGGAGAGCTTAATAGGCACAATCGCACGGGTACTCATGGCCTTTTAGTCTACCCAACGCCCCAGCTGCCGCGCGGAATTGCCGGGGCCTTGTCAGGCAGTCGGCCGCCAAAAGCCCTTAAATTGCATGCCCATATTATTCGTGCGCAGCGGGTTGGTCTGCACGGGGTCGCCGGCCTCCACGATCTCGCCATTGCCGGAATACATCGCCACATGGCCATCCCAGACCACCAGATCGCCGGGCTGGAGCTGATCGGCGCTGACCTGCTTGCCGATGGCCTGCTGGTCCGCCGTGCGCGGTATATCCACCCCCGCCTGGGAATAGGCCCATTGGGTAAGCCCCGAGCAGTCAAAGCCACCATTGCCGGTTCCGCCCCAAGTATAAGGTTGGCCCAATTGGCTTTTGGCCGCGGCCACGGCCGCTCGGCCCGCATCCGAGCCGGCTTCGGTACCCGCCGGCGGGTTCGGTGTGGGAGCAGGGTCCAGTTCTGGTGGAGGGGCCACGGCCGTGTGCGTCGCCGCGGCAGCTGTTAGCTGCTGGGGCTGGCCCACGGCGGATTCCACCGGGCGCTGGGAGATGGGCAACAGGGCCGAGGCGGCATTGGTGAGCTCGTCTTTCAGGCGGTTGACCCGGGCCATCGCCAAGCCAATATGCTCGTCTATCACGGTGCGAAGAGAAGCAAGTGCTGCGGCGCGAGAGGCGGGATCGAGGGAGATTAATCCCATCGTGGCTGGCGTAGCGGCCTGGATGAGTCGCGTTCCGATGCCGAAGATATCGCCGGCGGCCGCCGCGATAAGGCTGCGCGCTTGGCCAAGTACGGCGGAGACGGTCTCGTTATCGCCGGTGAGGAGGTCCGCGGCGGCGATAAGCTGCGAGGCATCGCCGTGCGCGATATCCGCCAGTGGCTGGGCGGCGGAGAGATCTGGGACGCGGGGAAGTTGGACATCGGGAAGCGGCGAAGGTTGCAGCGCGGCGATATTTTTAATGGCGGTAGCAAGCACTTAGATCGCCGCCCCGAGGGAGTCGCGTAACGCTGCATCGGAGTCTTCCGCCTCGCGCGACATCTGGAAGGAAGACTGCGCGATGTGGTCCATATCGCGGCGCAGCATGGTCATCCGCGCCCCAATATTGTCTAAAGCGGCATGGACCTCCTCATTGAACCCAATAAAGGCCGAATCTTCGGGTAATGCCGGGTGGGGTGGATTGTCTCCCTGCGCGTTCGCGTGCAGGTCACGGGCTAAATGGCGGGCGTGGGCGGTATCTATCTGAAAAGGTCTCATGCCCTATTGGACTGGCCAATGGCCCAAGTGGTTCCCAAAAAGTTTAAAGTAGTGGACATGGATATCCACGTCGTAGACCACCCGCTTGCCGCTTCCCGCCTGACCCTGATGCGCGATGCGCGCAGCGATAACTCCGCTTTTCGCGCCGCGCTCAATGACCTGGGAACCATGCTCGTATATGAAGCCTCCCGCGATTTGGCGGTAGAAAACTTCGATTGCGAAACCCCGGTTGCCACAGCACAAGGCACCCGCCTGCAGGATCCGCCCATCATCGTGCCCATCATTCGCGCCGGGCTTGGCATGGTGGATCCCGCCCTGTCGATGATTCCGAATGCCCAGGTCGGATTCATCGGCATGGCGCGCGATGAAGAAACCCACGAGCCCGTGCCGTACTTGGAGGCCCTGCCGCAAGACCTGACCGGGCGCACCGCCTTCGTCGTTGACCCCATGCTGGCCACCGGCGGATCCCTGCTGCACGCCCTGCGCCTCTTAGCCGCCCGCGGCGCTACCGATATCACCGCCATCTGCATGGTCTCGGCCCAAAATGGCGTGGATGCGCTGGAGAAATCGGGCCTTCCCGTCCGCCTCGTCACCGCCGCAATTGACCCCGAACTTAATGCGGATGCCTATATCGTGCCGGGGCTTGGCGATGCCGGCGATCGCCTCTACGGCCCGCGCAATATCGATCTTTAAGCTAGTATTTCTCCCTGAAAGCCCGAAGGCGGCTTTCAAAAGGGGGAAAAGATCGTGAGTTTTATTCAACTAATGTGGTCGAGCTACGGCTACGGATTTTCGCAACAACTGCGCCGCGTGCGCGAGCGGCGCGGGGTATCCCAGCAAGTGCTAGCGGATATTTCGGGGGTATCGCGCAGCCAGATCTCCAATCTGGAACGCAACGAAAATGGCATACACACCATGGCGGACCCGCAATTATCCACGGTGTACAAGCTGGCGTTGGCTTTAGAAATCCCGCCGGCGGTCCTCTTGCCGGCCGGTGGGGACGTGGTGGAGGGCCACTTAGCGGATTCCGCGGTGCTCGGGGTAGAAGATGTCGCACCCTTTCCACAGGACTACATCAACCAGCGGCGCTTTAGTAATGCGCGGGGCTAACCACCCTGACTTACTGAACCGCATGGTCTAGTTGTAGACTGCCTCCAAGAGATAGTCCAGCAACAGGGAGGCGTGCGCGTGATCTCGGAGTTTATTAACGAGTGGTTCGATGCTCACCGTGCGGAGGTCATCGCGTGGCGGCGCCATATCCACCGCAATCCGGAAACTGCGAACCAAGAGGTGGAAACCACCAATTACATCGCGAATATCCTTGCGGATTACGGGCTTGAGCCGCAGCGCTTCCCGCACACTGGTCTCATGGTGGACATCGGCCCAGACACGGAGCTTGGCCGCCTAGCCTTTCGCGCCGATATCGATGCCCTGCCCATCACGGAGGTGACCGGGCTGGAGTTTACCTCTGAGAAGCCGGGGACCATGCACGCGTGCGGTCACGACGTGCACACTACCGTGGCGCTCGGCCTGGCTTGCGCGCTGGCGGATTTTCAGCGGGTTAATGAGCTGGAGCTGGGCGTTCGCGTCATCTTCCAACCGGCGGAGGAAGTGTGGGTCGGCGGGGCCACCGACGTTATTTCTTGGGGCGCGTTAGAAGGCGTGCATTCCATCTTCGCCATCCACGCCGAGCCGAAGCTGCGCGTGGGGCGCATTGGCATCCGCGCTGGGGCCATTACCTCGGCAACGGACGTGGTGGAGCTCAAGATCAAGGGCCCGGGCGGGCATACCTCGCGCCCGCATCTATCCGCAGACGTGGTCTATGCGCTGGGCAAGGTCATAACTGAGCT
This sequence comes from Corynebacterium sp. KPL2850, assembly GCF_040225855.1. NCBI lineage: Bacteria > Bacillati > Actinomycetota > Actinomycetes > Mycobacteriales > Corynebacteriaceae > Corynebacterium > Corynebacterium sp. KPL2850. The sequence continues at coordinate 54,064 of NZ_JBEHFV010000010.1, read as the reverse complement.
GCCGGCGCTGCTGTCACGCCGGGTCGATCCGCGCACCGGCACGGTGTTGGTCTTTGGCCAGGTCAATTCCGGCTACGCCCCCAACGCTATTCCGGAAACCGGCATGGTGACCGGCACGATGCGCACTGCTGATATCACCATCTGGCGCCAGATGCAGGAACTTTTCGCGGAGCTGGTGGATCAGATCCTCGCGCCGGTGGGGGTAGAACACGAGTTGTCCTATAACCGTGGCGTGCCGCCGGTGCTTAACGATGACGTGGCGACCGCCATGCTTGCTTCTGCCGCACAGTCCATCGACCCACAAGCCGTGGTTCAGGCCCCGCAGTCTTCCGGCGGCGAGGACTTTTCCTGGTACTTGGAAAAGGTACCTGGTTCCATGGCGCGCCTTGGGTGCTGGTCCGGGGAGGGGGAGCAGCACGATCTACACATGGGCGACCTCATCGTGGATGAGCGGGCGATTGGTGTGGGCATTAAGCTTTTCGGGGCCGTCGTCGAGCAATTTATGGGGGAGAATGCGCAGGCGGACTAACGCGCTGGGGTTACCTACGGGTTAGACTCGTAGGCGACTTTAAAAGTGGAGCCTATAAAGGAGCAATTGCGTGTTGAACCAGACCAAGCGAATTGTCATCATCGGCGGTGGCCCGGCGGGCTACGAGGCAGCGCTGGCTGGCGCCAAGTACGGCGCGGAAATCACCATCATCGAAGACCAAGGCATGGGCGGCAATAGCGTGGTCTTGGACTGTGTTCCCTCCAAGTCCTTTATTGCCGGCGCTAATATTAAAACGGACTTGCGCCGCGCGGATGACATGGAGCTGAACGAGGGCATCGGCAAGGCGCAGCTTTCCATCAGCGCGCTGAACCAGCGCGTGCAAGACCTGGCGGCTAAGCAATCCGGTGATATCCGCAACACCATGGATTCCCTGGGCGCGCGCGTTATCGATGGGCGCGCGCACTTCCCGGAGGATCAGCAGGCCGATGCCTTCGGCGGACACAAGGTCACTGCGGTCTTCAACGAGGATGGACACGAAGAAACGCTCGATGCGGACCTCGTCTTGGTGGCTACCGGCGCCACCCCGCGTATTTTGCCCGGTGCCCAGCCAGATGGCGAGCGCATCCTGACCTGGCAGCAGGTCTATAACCTCACTGAGCTGCCGGAGCACCTCATTGTGGTGGGTTCCGGTGTTACCGGTGCCGAGTTCGTATCCGCCTTTGCAGAGCTGGGCGTCAAGGTCACGATGGTGGCCTCGCGCGATCGCATTTTGCCGCACGATGATGCCGATGCCGCCGACGTCCTCGAAACCGTGCTGAGTGAGCGCGGCGTGGAGCTGGAAAAGAACTGCCGCGTGGAAACCGTTAACCGCACCGAGGACGGCAACGTGTTGGTTACCACGCAGGACGGCCGTGAGATCCACGGCTCGCACGTCATCATGTCCATTGGTTCTGTCCCGAATACCAAGGATCTGAAGCTGGAAAACGTGGGCGTGGAAACCGCGAAGTCTGGTCACATCCAGGTAGACCGCGTCTCGCGCACCAATATTGCCGGCATTTACGCAGCCGGTGACTGCTCCGATCTTTTCCCGCTTGCCTCCGTGGCCGCGATGCAGGGCCGTGTGGCGATGTACCACGCGCTTGGTGAAGGCGTCTCGCCGCTGCGCCTGAAGACCGTGGCTAACGCGGTCTTTACCCGCCCGGAGATCGCCGCGGTCGGCTTTACCCAGGCCGAGATCGAGGCCGGTGAGGTCGCCGCCCGCGCCATTACCATGCCGCTGAATACCAACCCGCGTGCGAAGATGCGCTCGCTACAGCACGGTTTCGTCAAGCTATTCTGCCGCGCTACCTCCGGCCGCGTGATCGGTGGTGTCATCGTCGCGCCGACCGCCTCCGAGCTCATCCTGCCCATCGCTATGGCGGTGACCAACCAGCTCACGGTGAACCAGCTGGCCGATTCCTTTGCGGTCTACCCATCGCTGTCCGGCACCATCACCGAGGCCGCCCGCCGCTTGGTGGCCCACGATGACTTGGAGTAAACCTCGTTCTTAGAACGTGGAGTAGGCCTGCTCCGCAGTGCGGTTGAGCTCGATTTTGATCGGCCTATCTGCCTCCGGCAGGGCGCGCTGTGGACAGAACTCGCGGGGGCAGGCGGTACAGCCTGGGCCAATCGGGGTGGCGGCGGAAATGTCCAGGTTCAGTGCATCGGCATAGACGATGCGATCCGCCTGGGTGATATCGCAGCCTAGGCCCACCGCGAATTCCTTGCGCGGCGTGCCCCAAGACTTGGCCGTTCCCTGCACGAAACGCCCGATCCACAGGTAGGCGTGGCCATCCGGCATGGCCGCGACCTGCCGTGTAATGCGGTTCGGGGTTTCAAAGGCGCGGTGGACCACCCACAAGGGGCAGGATCCGCCAGAGCGCGCGAAGTGAAAGGCAGTAGAGGACTGCCGCTTGGAAATATTGCCCGCACGGTCGGTGCGGATGAAGGAAAAGGGCACGCCCTTCAGCCCTGGGCGCTGGAGCGTGGCGAGGCGCTGCGCTGTTGTTTCAAACCCGGTTCCAAAGTAGTTGCACAGCAGATCGATATCGTAGCGGGTATCTTCTGACATCGTGAGAAAGCGCTGGTAGGGCATGGTGACAGCCGCCGCGAAATACTGCGCAAGGCCCAGGGTAGCCAGATCCTGGGATTCGCCTTCGGGCAGTTCGGAGACGAGGTTGTCACAGATATCGCCGTAGGCTAGCAGGCAGTATTGCAGGGCCATTTCAAAGACCAATTGCGCCTCAGATAGCCCATCGCGTAGCGAGAGTTCGCGCGTGTCTGGGTCGAAGCTGCGCCGGGGGCCGGGCCGGGAAAAGCGTACGGTAACCCCAAGATCTTCGTGCATACGGGAGGCGAGTCGGCCGCGGCGCAGGACGCGATCGCCCAACTGGCCGGCGAGTTCTTCTGCGAGCACATCGAGCTCGTGGATGTAGTTATGCGCGTCATAAAAGAAATCGCGCACCACTTCAAAGGGGGAGGGGTCCGCGGCAGGGGCGCGCGAAGCAACGTCAACAAACCGCGGCATCAACTCGGGAAAGCGGGAGGCGAGATCCGATAGGGCTTCTTCAGAGGCATCGGGGAAGATGTGGCGGAGCTCGGTAATTGTATGGATATCGCGGTCTTCGGCGAAGTAGCTGGGATCCACGGTAAAGCGCTGGGCTAGCTGCATTAATACGGTCACGGTTAGTGGGCGCTGGTCGTTTTCCAACTGGTTGAGGTAGCTCGTGGATAACCCCAACTTCTTCGCCATCGCCACCTGGGTGAGGCCGCGTTGCTTGCGCAAAGCGTGAATCCGTGCCCCCGCATAGTGCTTGGTCATGCGTCCCCGTCCTTCCTTTAAGGCCCATGCGCTGTGAAAATCACAAGGTTTGCAGATTTCACAAAATAAGTCCGCTAATTTCCACAAACGTTACCTATAGCGTGCACCATATGCAAGCATTTACTGTGATGTGCAACGCATTCTTGATGAAGGAGGACGCAACCAGTGAAAAACCATGAGGTACGCACTCATAAATCCGCCGAGGACTTCCCGTACGAGGAGCACCTGGCGTACAAGGTGGCCGAGGTGGCCGCGGACCCCGTAGAGGTTCCGGAAGAAACCACCGAGATGATCATCAACCGCATCATCGACAATGCCGCCGTAGCTATGGCCTCGGTTGCCCGTGGCCCCGTTACGTCCGCGCGAGTGATGGCAGAAGCCCACCCCGTGGGCAAGGGCGGCTCCACCATCTTCGGCATCGATGGCACGTATTCCGCGGAATGGGCTGCACTGGCCAATGGCACTGCGGTCCGCGAGTTGGACTACCACGACACCTTCCTCGCCGCCGAATATTCCCACCCCGGCGATAATATTCCGCCGCTTCTTGCCGCAGCGCAGCACAAGGGGCTGAGTGGTCGCGACCTTATCCGCGGCATCGCCACCGGCTATGAAATCCAAGTCAACCTGGTCAAAGGCATGTGCCTGCACGAGCACAAGATCGACCACGTGGCCCACTTGGGGCCATCGGTAGCCGCAGGGCTTGGCACGATGTTGGGCCTGGATAAGGACACGATTTACCAGGCCGTCGGCCAGGCGCTGCACACCACCACGGCAACCCGCCAGTCCCGAAAGGGCCTGATTTCTTCGTGGAAGGCCTACGCGCCGGCCTTCGCGGGCAAGATGGCCATCGAGGCCGTCGACCGCACCATGCGCGGCGAGGGCGCCCCGGCGCCGATCTGGGAGGGCGAGGACGGGTTCATCGCCTGGATGCTGCATTCGCCAGAGCGCACCTACACCGTACCGCTGCCGGAAAACGGTGAGGCCAAGACCGCCATCCTGGATACCTACACCAAGGAACACTCCGCGGAATACCAGGCGCAGGCACCCATCGACATGGCCTTTGCACTGAAAAAGACGCTGGAGGATAAGGGCCTGAAGACGGCGGATATCGAGTCCATCGTGCTGCACACCTCCCACCACACCCATTACGTCATCGGTACCGGAGCGAACGATCCGCAGAAGATGGATCCTTCCGCCTCCCGCGAAACCCTGGACCACTCCGTGATGTACATCTTCGCGGTCGCACTCGAAGATGGCGTCTGGGACCACGAAACCTCCTATTCCCCTGAGCGCTCCAACCGTCCGGAAACCATCGAGCTGTGGCAGAAGATTTCCACCGTCGAGGATCCAGAGTGGACGCGCCGTTATCACTCCAACGACTTGGAAGAAAAGGCCTTCGGTGGCAAGGCCGTTATCACCTTCAAGGACGGCACCGTCATCGAGGATGAGCGCGCCGTGGCTGACGCCCACCCGTTGGGCGCCCGCCCCTTTGCCCGCGAGCAATACATTGCCAAGTTCAAAAAGCTTGCCGATGGCGTCGTTGACGAGGCCGAGCAAGAGCGCTTCCTCACCGCCGTGCAAGACCTAGAAAACCTAACCGATCTAACCGAACTCAACGTGCGGGTCAGCGATGAGCACCTCGCCACCGCGCCCGAGAAACCGGAGGGGATCTTCTAATGGCTGGACTATTTGGTTCTACAATCACCAACGCAGAAAAGCGTGCGAACTTCCGCAAATCCATCGAATCCGGATCGATCACCACGCTGCCGGGCGCGTTTAACCCGCTGACCGCCCGCCTTATCCAGGACATCGGTGGCTTCGACGGCGTCTACGTATCCGGCGCGGTGCTGGCCAATGATTTGGGCCTGCCCGATATCGGCCTGACCACCTTGACCGAGGTAGCCCAGCGCGCCGGGCAGATTGCGCGCGCTACGGACTTGCCCGTGCTTGTCGATGCCGATACCGGCTTCGGCGAGCCCATGTCCGCCGCCCGCACCGTCGCTGCCCTCGAAGATGCCGGGCTGGCCGGCTGCCACTTGGAAGACCAGGTCAACCCGAAGCGTTGCGGGCACCTCGACGGCAAGGAGGTGGTGGACAAGGAGGTCATGGTCCGCCGCATCAGCGCGGCCGTCAACGAGCGCCGCGATCCTAATTTCATCATCTGCGCCCGTACCGATGCTGCCGGCGTCAATGGCATCGATGACGCCATCGACCGTGCCAAGGCCTATGCCGAAGCCGGCGCGGACCTCATTTTTACTGAGGCGCTGTATTCCCCCGCGGACTTTGAAAAGTTCCGCGCCGCCGTGGATACGCCGCTTTTGGCGAATATGACGGAGTTTGGCAAGACCGAGCTGCAATCAGCGAAGACCCTCGACGGCTTGGGATACAACGCCGTGATCTGGCCGGTTTCCAGCTTCCGCGTGGCCATGGGCGCTACCGAAGAATTCCTGCGCGACTTGCAAGATACCGGCATCCAGACCGAATGGTTAGAGCGCATGCAGCACCGCTCCCGCCTGTACGAGCTGGTCCGCTACCAAGAATACAACGAGTTCGACCAGTCCGTATTCACCTATTCCAAAGACAATTATCAACCCACTTTTGAAAGCTAAGGAGCCAGTGACCATGTCCGATAAGAAAAACGAAACCCCAGAAATCCGCAAGGGCCTTTACGGCGTCGTCGTTGATGAAACTGCCGTTTCCAAGGTTGTTCCTGAGACCAACTCCTTGACCTACCGCGGCTACCCGGTGCAAGAACTCGCCCGCTACTGTTCCTTCGAAGAGGTTGCGTACCTCTTGTGGAATGGCAAGCTGCCGGGCCAAGAATCCCTCATCCGTTTCTCCGCGCGTGAAAAGGCATTGCGTCACCTGGACCGCCATCTCATTGACCTCATCATGTCCATGCCGCAAAGCTGCCACCCCATGGACGTGCTGCGCACGGCGATTTCCTTCATTGGCGCTCAGGATGCGGAGGAATACACCAGGGACTCCGAGCACGTCCGCCGTACCGCGCTCGAACTCATGGCGAAGATCCCCACCATCATCGCGCTCGACATCCGTCGCCGCCGCGGTGAAGGCTACATTGAGCCTTCCCGCAAGAAGGGCTTTGCTGAAAACTTCCTGTGGATGGTCTTCGGCGACGAAGAAGGCTCCCCGGCGCTAAACCGCGCCGATATCGAGGCCTTTGATAAGTCCCTCATCCTTTACGCCGAGCACTCCTTCAATGCCTCCACCTTCTCGGCACGCGTGGTTACCTCTACGATGTCTGATACCTACTCCGCCATCGTCGCCGCCATTGGTGCGCTCAAGGGACCACTGCACGGTGGTGCTAACGAAGCAGTCATGAAGAACTTCCTCGAGGTAGACGATCCTGCCAAGGCAGAGGAGTGGACCAAGAACAAGCTGGCCAATAAGGACCTGGTCATGGGCTTTGGTCACCGCGTGTACAAGAACGGTGACTCCCGCGTTCCCACTATGGAGGCCGCCTTCAAGGAGCTGGCCGAGCAGCACGACCAGACCAAGTGGATCGAGATGTACGACATCATGGCCAAGACCATGGAGGAAAACACCTCGATCAAGATCAAGCCGAACCTAGACTTCCCGGCCGGCCCTGCCTACCACATCCTCGGGTTCGATATTCAGTTCTTCACCCCGATCTTCGTCATGGCCCGCATCACCGGCTGGACCGCGCACATCGTGGAACAAAACGAAAACAACTCGCTGATTCGCCCGCTGTCCGCCTACGTCGGCGAAGACCAGCGCTCCGTTCCACCGAAGTCCTTCTAAACACTCGGCTTCCCGCGCGGTTCGGGCGGTCCGTGTAACCGGGTAGTGAGCCGTCCACGCTCCCCATGCCTGCGTGGGGAGCATTTGCGCATCCTCCTACGCTATATGTGCATCCTTCTACGGTATAACTGAGCGACCCGCGCCCTCAGATGTTGCATTTTCGCCTCAGGTATTGCATAGGAGGATGCGCATGTAGCGGCTGCAGCTCCGGCCCCGACTGCGGCTGCGGATCCAGCTGCGGCTGCGGTACCGGCTGCGAAAAATTTGCCAGATGAAATTTGCAGACTTTGCAAAATTGTTAGGCCTGTTATTACTGGTTGACTGGCAGAAATTGCTTTCGCGGGGTTTAAGTTGCAGGTGAGTGTAGAAAATTCCGTTCAAAAAAGGGATGATAAAAACTATTCTTATCTCTAAACTGAGAGACGGATCACCCCAGTGGGGACGTTGCAACGCATTGTCTTCCAAGTTGAAAGGAACACCCAAGTGGCCAATTCCGCCCTTCCATCGTTCGACAAGATTTTGGTAGCCAACCGCGGTGAAATCGCCGTGCGTGCCTTCCGCGCTGCCTTTGAAACGGGGGCGAAGACCGTCGCCGTCTATCCTCGTGAAGATCGCAACTCCTTCCACCGCGCCTTTGCGGATGAGGCAGTGCGCATTGGTGACGAGGGACAGCCCGTCAAGGCATACCTCGATATCGAGGAAATCATCCGCGCTGCCAAGAAGTCTGAGGCGGACGCAATCTATCCGGGTTACGGCTTCTTGTCCGAGCGCGCCGATTTGGCCCGCGCCTGCGAGGACAATGGCATTAAGTTCATTGGTCCTACCCCGGGCACGCTGGATCTCACCGGTGATAAATCCGCTGCGGTTAACGCTGCGAAGGAAGCAGGGCTGCCGACGCTGCAGGACTCGGAGCCGACCACGGACATCGATAAGCTGGTGGCAGACGCCGGTGACTTCAGCTTCCCAGTCTTTGTCAAGGCCGTCTCTGGCGGTGGAGGGCGCGGTATGCGCTACGTGGAATCGGAATCTGAGCTGCGCGAACGGGCAGCAGAAGCCTCGCGCGAGGCCGAGGCGGCCTTTGGTGATGGCAGCGTGTACCTCGAGACCGCGGTGATTAATCCGCAACACATTGAGGTGCAGGTGCTCGCGGATGCCCAGGGCAATGTCATTCACCTCTTTGAACGCGATTGCTCCGTGCAGCGCCGCCACCAGAAGGTCGTAGAGATCGCTCCCGCGCCGTCGCTGGATCCGGAGCTGCGCGATCGCATCTGCCAGGATGCCGTGAACTTCTGCGAGCACATTAACTATGAGGGCGCCGGCACGGTGGAATTCCTCGTGGACGAGCGCGGCAACCACGTCTTTATTGAGATGAACCCACGCGTGCAGGTGGAGCACACCGTGACCGAGGAGGTTACCGGTGTGGACATCGTCAAGGCGCAGATGAATATCGCCGCCGGTGCTTCCTTGGAAGACATCAACCTGTCGCAAGAAAATATCACCATTACCGGCTCCGCCCTGCAGTGCCGCATTACTACCGAAGACCCGAATAACGGCTTCCGCCCAGATACGGGTACGTTGACCGCATATCGCTCGCCGGGCGGCGCTGGTGTACGCTTGGACGGCGCTACCTCCGTGGGTGCTGAGGTATCGCCCAACTTCGACTCCCTGTTGGTGAAGATGACCTGCCGCGGCACCACCTTCGAGCAGGCTGTGCACCGTGCTCGCCGCGCGCTGAACGAGTTCCACGTCTCCGGCGTGGCCACCAATATCGGCTTCCTGCGCGCGTTGCTCAATGAATCTGACTTCGTCAATACCCGCGTCGATACTGGATTCATTACCGAGCACCCGGATCTGCTCAAGGCGCCACCGGCGGTAGATGAGTCCGGCCGTATCCTGGACTACATCGCGGATATCACCGTGAATAAGCCCAATGGCGATAGGCCGACCGCGCTGCGCCCGTTTGATAAGCTGCCGAAGTTTAATGCGGAAGAACCGCTCCCGCGCGGTTCCCGCGATGACCTCTTGGAGCTCGGACCACAGAAGTACGCGGAAAAGATTCGCGCTCAAGACCCTTTGATGGTCACGGATACGACGTTCCGCGATGCCCACCAGTCCCTGCTTGCTACCCGCGTGCGCAGTACTGCGTTGGTTTCCGCGGCAGAGGCCGTGGCGCGCTTGACCCCAGACCTCTTCTCCGTGGAGGCATGGGGCGGTGCTACCTACGACGTAGCCATGCGCTTCCTCCACGAGGATCCCTGGGTGCGCCTGGATCTGCTGCGCGAGGCGATGCCGAACCAGAACATTCAGATGCTCCTGCGCGGGCGCAATACCGTGGGCTATACCCCGTACCCGGATTCGGTGTGCCGCTCCTTCGTGCAGGAAGCGGCCAAGTCTGGTGTGGATGTCTTCCGCATTTTCGATGCGCTTAACGATGTCTCCCAGATGCGCCCCGCCATCGACGCCGTGCTCGAGACGAATACCACCGTGGCCGAGGTGGCCATGGCGTATTCCGGTGACCTTTCTTCGCCGAAGGAAGACCTCTACACCTTGGATTACTACTTGAAGCTCGCCGAGCAGATCGTAGAATCCGGCGCGCACATCCTGGCCGTTAAGGACATGGCCGGCCTGCTGCGCCCAGAGGCCGCGCACACGCTGGTGACCGCGCTGCGCAAGGAATTCGACCTGCCGGTCCACGTCCACACGCACGATACCGCCGGTGGCCAGATCGCTACCTACTTCGCGGCGGCGCGCGCCGGCGCCGATATCGTCGATGGCGCCTCGGCGCCGCTGGCCGGCACCACGTCGCAGCCTTCGCTGTCCGCGCTCATCGCTGCGTTCTCCAACTCCAAGCGCGATACCGGAATTGACCTGCAAGCGGTCTCGGACTTGGAGCCGTACTGGGAAGCCGTGCGCCAGCTATACGCCCCGTTTGAAAACGGCATTCCTGGCCCGACCGGCCGCGTGTACAAGCACGAGATTCCGGGCGGTCAGCTGTCGAACCTGCGCGCGCAGGCCGTCGCATTGGGCCTGGCGGATCGCTTCGAGGTCATCGAGGATAACTACGCCGCCGTCAACGAGATGCTCGGCCGCCCCACCAAGGTCACCCCGTCCTCCAAGGTGGTGGGTGACTTGGCGCTCCACCTCGTGGGCACCGGCGTTTCTCCGGAAGACTTTGCGGCGAACCCGACGAAGTACGATATCCCGGATTCCGTGGACCAGTTCCTCCGCGGCCAGCTGGGCACCCCTCCGGGTGGCTGGCCGGAGCTGCGCGATAAGGTCCTCGATGGCCGCGCCGAAACCGGCGCGCAGATTACCGATGTCCCGGCAGAGGAGCAGCCGCACCTGGAATCGGATAACTCGGATGAGCGCCGCGCGAGCCTGAACCGCCTGCTGTTCCCCAAGCAGTTCGAGGAATTCAACGAGTTCCGCCGCAAGTATGGCAATACCGAGGCTCTGACGGATACGACCTTCTTCTACGGCCTGACCGAAGGCGAAGAAAAGGTAGTGCACTTCTTCCCAGAAGATTCCACCGATCGCTCCAACCTTAAGCAGATCGTGGTGCGCCTCGATGCCGTGGGTGAGCCGGATGAGAAGGGCATGCGCAATGTTGTGCTCAACGTCAACGGCCAAATCCGCCCGATGAAGGTGCGCGATGAAAACGCCGAATCCACCGTGGCCACGGTGGAGAAGGCGAACCCGTCCAATGACGGCCACGTAGCGGCCCCGTTCGCCGGTGTGGTCAACCCCACGGCAGAGCCAGGCGACGAGGTTAAGGCAGGCGACCAGGTCGCGGTCATCGAAGCCATGAAGATGGAAGCCTCCATTTCCGCCACCAAGGATGGTGTGGTGGACCGCGTGGCCATTGGCCAGGCCACCAAGGTGGAAGGCGGCGACCTCATCGCCGTCATCAAGTAGCGGCGCCGCCTAGCACAGACGCGTAAATCCCCTCCCGGCTTGGATGAATATCCAGCTAGGAGGGGATTTCTATGCTTGAAGAGTACCGCGCGGGCTAGAGAACCATTGGTGCCACGATGACGCCGACGATGGCGGCGTTGAGCATATTGGTGAGGAATCCACCGAAGAGCGCGCGTGGGCCAAGCTTGGCCACTTCGCCGCGGCGCTCCGGAATGAGGCCACCGATGGAGCCAATCTGAATACCGATGGAGGACAGGTTGGCAAAGCCAGCGAGGGCGAAGGAGGAGATCAAGATGGCCTTATCGCTGAGCTCATCGACGCTTTCACCAAAGGCGGTGTAGCCAACGAACTCGTTGAGGATGGTCTTTTGGCCGATGAAATTACCCACCTCAAGCGCCTCGTTCCACGGCGTACCGATAAGCCAGGCCACTGGGGCGAAGATGATACCGAAGAGGCCTTCGAGCGACCAGTTATCTTGGCCGAAGAGGGAACCGATGCCACCGAGGATGGAAGAGAGCATCACGATCATGGCGATGAAGGCGATGAGCAAGCAGGCAACCGAGATGGCGATTTTACCGCCGGCCATGGCACCACTACTGATGGCATCGATGATGTTTTTGGATTCGGTATCGCGGACGTCTTTAACGGTGGCGTCGAGGTTCGTCTCTTCCGTCTCTGGCATGAGGCCCTTGGCGACGAGCAGGGAACCCGGCGCATTCATGAGCGATGCGGCGAGCAAGTACTCCAGGGGCGCGCCCAAGAGTGAGTAGCCGATCAACGTGGATCCAGCCACGGAGGCAAAGCCGCCGACCATACAAGTATAAAGCTCGGAACGGGTGAGCTTGGGCAGGTAGGGCTTAATCACCAGCGGGGCCTCGGATTGCCCGAGGAAGATTACGGTGGTGGCCCAGACCGATTCCACCTTGGAGGTACCCATGAGCCACTTGATGGCGGAACCGACATATTCCACGAAGTACTGGATAACCCGGAGGTAGTACAGGGCGGCGATGATGGCGCCCAAGAAGATGATCACGGGCAGCACGTTGAGGGCGAAAACGAAGTCATCACCGAAGAGGCCACCGAAGACGAATTGGGTGCCCTCGTTGGTAAACTCCGTGAGCTTAGTCAGCCCATTGGCGATGCCCTTGAGGGCTTTGAATCCAGGATCCCACGCGAGGACCAAGAAGCAGAAGACTACTTGCAGGACTAGACCCACCCCAATGGTGCGCCACTTGATATTTTTACGCGAGCTCGACAGGACGTAGATCACTGCAAGAATGGCAATGATGCCGAGCAATCCTTGTAATCGTTCCATATTTTCTGACCGTTCTTTGAAGGGACTTTTTAGTTAGAGTGACTCTGGGCCAAAGGAATGGGGGAGGATCTCGGCAAAGTCATGGCTACGGGGCTTTCCATCGACGGAAACGATGACCCGTTCGCAGTTAAACTCCCGCAGGACTTGGCGGCAGGCACCGCAAGGGTAGCAAGGTGCAGACTTTAAGCCGATAATAGCGACCGCTTTAATCTGCGGAATGCTGGGCAAGTGGCCATCGGTAGCCGTCACGTCCGCGGTGGTGATCATGTGGGCGGCGGCATTGCGTTCGGCGCAAATGCCTAGTGGGCTGGAGGCGTTTTCGACATTGCAGCCGGTGACAATGCGGCCATCGGCAAGCAGCAAGGCTGCGCCGACTGGGAAAGAAGAGTAGGGCGCCCAGGCGTGGTGGGCTGCTTCTTCTGCGAGGCTGAGCAATTCGGCATCGGTAGGAGGCGAATCTGGGGTGGCGTTCATTGCGGTATGGACTTTCTTTCTACGGGGCAAAGAGAGATTGCGTTAATTCTCTAATAGAACAAAAAGAAAAACACTCATTGACATCTGTTCTATAGGGAATAATAATTGGGCGTGGTGGAGTGTACAACCACTATATATAGTGCAGTAAATCACATTACGTGCTTGTATGTTTCGGTTTTCAAATCATTACAGGAGGAGTCGTCATGGCCGAGAAATTCGATGCGGTAGATGTTATTCGCACCAAGCGCGATAAGGGGGTGTTTAGCCCGGAGGAAATCGACTGGGTCATCGATGCCTATACGCGTGGGGTCGTGGGCGATGAGCAGATGGCCGCACTCAATATGGCGATCTTCCTCAACGGCATGAACCGCGAGGAAATCTCGCAGTGGACCAAGGCGATGATTGCCTCCGGTGAGACGATGAGCTTTGAGTCCTTGTCCAAGAAGACCGCGGACAAGCACTCCACCGGTGGCGTTGGCGATAAGATTACGCTGCCGCTCGCACCCCTCGTTGCCGCCTTTGGCGTCGCGGTCCCGCAGCTTTCTGGCCGCGGCTTGGGCCACACCGGTGGCACCCTGGACAAGCTGGAGGCCATCCCTGGCTGGCAGGCGGATATTTCCAATGAACGATTGATGGAAATCCTGGAGGACCCAGGCTGCATCATCTGCGCGGCAGGCTCTGGCCTCGCGCCCGCGGATAAGAAGATCTATGCCCTGCGCGATATCACCTCCACCGTTGAGGCGATTCCGCTTATTGCTTCCTCCATCATGTCGAAGAAAATCGCGGAAGGTACCTCGTCTTTGGTCCTCGACGTCAAGGTGGGCTCTGGCGCCTTTATGAAGGATGAGACCTTGGCCCGCGAGCTGGCGCAGACCATGGTGGACTTGGGCAATGATGCCGGCACCGCCACAACGGCACTGCTAACGGATATGTCCACCCCGTTGGGCCGCAAGGTGGGCAACGCGCTCGAGGTTGAAGAATCCGTCGAGGTTCTAGCCGGCGGTGGGCCAAGCGATGTCGTCGAGCTGACCCTGGCACTTGCGCGCGAGATGCTGGAAGCAGCCGGCGTGCACGATGCCGACGTGGAAAAGGCGCTCAAGGATGGCCGCGCCATGGATAAGTGGAAGCAAATGATTAAGGCGCAGGGCGGCGACCCAGACGCCAAGCTTCCAGTGGCTACGCATACCCACGATGTCATTGCTGAATCCGATGGTTACCTCACCGAGCTTGATGCCTTGTCCGTCGGCGTGAGCTCCTGGCGCCTGGGCGCAGGCCGCGCCCGGAAGGAAGACCCGGTACAGGCAACCGCGGGCATCGAATTGCACGCGGTGAAGGGCGAAAAGGTATCCAAGGGCCAGAAGCTTTTCACCCTGCACACGGAGACTCCAGAGCGATTCGAGCGCTCCCTTGAGACCTTGCAGCAGGGCTTTAAGATTACCGACGCCCCGCTGGATAAGGAGCGCCAGATCATCCTGGACCGCATTAGCTAAATCAGGATGAAGGGAAGCGCAATCGACCCGATGATGATGAGCGCCATGACGGCGAGGAAGACCTTCGCCTGCCACGTGGCGTAGTTGAAGGACACTCCGACGCCGAGGCGCTTGTCCACTAGGACCGCTGGGTCATCAGGATTGTAGTACAGGATCCCCCACTTATAATGCTCGTCATTATCGGGGGATTCTTTGTCTGCATCCGGAAATTTCACCCCACGCAGCTGATCCTCGAGCTGTGATTGGGCGTGCAGGATCATCGCCACGATGGCTATGGTGCCGCCAATGGTCATCACCACCATGGTGATAAAGGAGAGCCCAACCAGGTCCTGATAGCTCGGTATGGGGCCGGTGATCTGTATAAATGACAGCCCGAGGGACATGAGAAGAAGCAGGATGCCCATCGCTTCATTGGAGGCCGCAAGGTTTGCCTGATTCCGCAATCGCGCCTTGATGGAGCGTTCCGAGCGTGGCCGAACCGCGGTGCGTTGGATAAGCCAGCAGATCCCGGCGAAAAGCAACCACATTCCCAGCGCGATAAACGTGATGAAAAAGACGCTGCCGATGGATTTGTCGCTCCAGCTATCCGGCTCCATAGAACCATCCCAGTGCACTGGAACGGGATCGGGGATATCGGACCAATGGGCGGCGACGATGAGCGCGCCGGCGATGATGACCAACAAGGAACCTAACATGGTCAGCCAGGGAAAAGACGGCGTTGGTACATCAATATCCTGCACAGCCTCGGCGCCTCGCCCCGTTACTCGGGCAGTGACCGCGGTTTCTACCCCGTCGAACCAGCCACCGTCCTTCTTAGCCGCGATGATGTGGCGGCGCTGGGAGAGATAGGCCCACGTGCTACCGATAATGACCAGCAGAGAAGACAAGGCCGCCACCCATGAATGGTTAACGTAGAAAAGCGAGATAACCGTCGCGGCGATGCCCACGATCCACGTCCGAGTTTTGAAACCGGAAATTGCGTCGATCACAACCGGATCAGAAAGGTGGCTTTGGGGAACGCGAACGCCCAGCGGGGCACCTTGTGCCGCCAGCGCCGGGATTGTGGTCATTATCCACGTTATAGCCAGTGTGGTGGCGGCCATGAGGACGGTGAGAATCATGATAGCTCCTTCAGTGTGGAATCGAGGTAGCCGTGGAGCTCATCGGTGGAAAAGCCCTGGGCGCGGGCGAGGGTTGCCACGCGGCGCAGGCGTTGCCGAACCTGCTGTTCTTGCGCCGCGGTGTGCGCGCCGGGCCTGACTACTGACCCCGATCGGCCCGCGGTTTCGACGAGGCCATCAGCAACGAGTAAGTCATAGGCGTGTTTTACGGTGGCCGGGTTAATGCCAATATCCGCGGCGACGTGGCGCACGGGATCGAGCTTGTCGCCGTCGAAAAGCTGCCCGCGGGCGATGGCCAGCACGATTTCGTCGTGAATCTGCTGGAAGACCGGCGCATCCGCGTCAGGGTTGAGCGTGATGAGCATGAGCTATCTCCTCCCAATAAGTTTTGTGCAACTAATAGTAGCACAATCTGTATTAGTGGAGGTAATACAGAATGGAGGCTGAGGCACCTAGATATGCACCTGCGAGGTTAAGCTGAGCTGCTTGCAGAAACCCTCATCGTGGCTGACCAGCAGGTACGCACCCTCGTAGGACTCAAGAATCTGCACGAGCCACTTTATGGTGGTGATATCCAAGTTATTGGTGGGCTCATCAAGCAGGAGGAATTGCGGGCTGGGCTCGGCTAGCAACACCCGGGCAAATTCCGCGCGGAAGCGTTCGCCGCCCGATAGTAGGCCTGCGCGGCGGTGCACTTGGTCATCGCGAAATAGTAGCTGTGCCAATTGATCGCGGATGAATTGTGGGTGAGCAGTGGGGTTGGCCTCCGTGACCATTTCTAAGATTGTGCGATTTTCCGGCAGGGTGATTTTCTGCCGCAAATATCCACAGTCCACGCTGTACTCAACGTCACCGCGCGCAACCTCATTAAGGAACGTGGTTTTCCCGCTGCCGTTTGGTCCCATAAGGCGTACATGCTCAGGGCCGGTTATATCCACGATGCTACTGGTGAGCACGCGGGTGCCGTTAGGCAGCTGCGTGCCTGGGAGGTCAAGGTGTACGTGTTCGTCCGGGCGGATCTTATGTTGCGCAGCTTGATAGGCAGCAAATGCTTCCTTTACCGAACCCGATGCCTGAGCTGAGCGCTTAGCCGCGGTATTTTGGGAGCGATTCTTGTCGTTGCCCATTGCCATCCCGGGTTTCCGGTTGTTGTGGGAGAAGGCTTTGCCGCGGCGATTGTCCCTGGAAATTCGCACCTGCATCGCCTCGCGCTCGCGCACCTGCTTGCGGTGTTCGGCCTTGGCCTCGCGCGTTTCTGCTTCAGCAGCGCGCTGTTCGGTTTCTATCGTCTCCCGGTAAGCGTGATAATTTCCGGAAAATAACCGCAAACGTCCCGCGTAGAGTTCTGCAATGTGCTCGACATGGGAGAGCAGGTCTAGGTCATGGGAGATGACAAGAATGGGCGTAGAAGCGCTGGAAATAAGCTCGGTGACCTTGGATTTTCCTGCTGCGTCCAAGTTATTGGTCGGCTCATCGAGGATGACAAAGTCTGGATGATTAAAAAAGGCGGCGTTTAATGCGATGGTGACCGCTTCGCCTCCAGACAGCGTACCGATGGTGCGATCTAGCGGGTAGGGAACCCCTGCGTTATGGAGGCAGGCATGAATCCTGTCTTCTATAACCCAGTCGTTGCCAATAGTTTTCAGCAGTTCCTCGGAGTAATTTCCCGCTTCTAGTGCGTGGAGCGCGGCAATCTTTTCCGCCGCGCCGAATACTTCGGCGATGGTTAAGGAATCACGCAAGCCAAGATCTTGGTCTAGGTACGTGACCTCTGGTGCCGTGAATGTGCCCGAGGACGGTGCGATTTGGTGGGACAGGACCTTAGCAAGGGTTGATTTTCCGGAGCCATTATCGCCAATCATCCCCGTAACCGAGTCAGGGATTGTTCCGGAAAGCTGTGAAAAGCAGGGCGTGCCGTCTGGCCACGACAGGCTGAGTTGGGAAAAAGAAATCGGCATGAAGAATCCACCTTTAAAGAACGAGTGTGCAAGGGACGTCGTACTAGGCGGAAATCTTCATAGCCCTCAACAATAGCAGCTATGGTGCAGAACACAAGGGTACTAGCTAAAATTCATCTCTTGCTGGAACCGGAGGCCTGCAAGAGACAGACGCCAGATTAGAAGCGGCGGAAGAACTTATCTGGGGCGAGTTCTTCGAAGCCCGGTAGTGGCGTGGCGGACGCGATGCCGGGGGCGGTTTGCTCGGCCGCGAGATCGATGGCGTTAGCAACGAGCAGGTCGTGGGCGCGGGAAGCCTCGTCGTCGGTGCCATTCGTGGCGACGATGAGCTCGGGGATGTCCTCGGGATCGAAGGGGGTGAGCCAGGTGGCATCGTCAAGCGGGTCAGCGCCCGGATCCCCAAGGAAGGCTGGGCCCTTGGTGGCGGCGGGGTAGTAGCGCAGGAGCGCGGCCCCCACGGGCTTTACAGTTGGGTCCTCATTGGCGGCAAGGGGCAAGGCGATGACGCCGCCATCAACGATGGGGGACCAGCCCGCGATATGGGAGGGGAAGAGGCCCGCAAGGTAGTCGCGGTCCTCTTCCTTGGCCAAGCGAACACCGAGAGAAGAATCAGTCATTCTTCCAGGCTAGCTGGCGCGGCTACTTAATTTCCAGCAGCTGCGCGCCCTTGGTGGTGGACGAGCCGACCTCGACCGCCAGCCCGGTTACGGTGCCGGACTTGTGGGCCTTGACGGGGTTCTCCATCTTCATTGCCTCAAGGACCAGGACGATATCGCCCTCTTCTACCTCTTGGCCCTCTTCCACGTTGACCTTGATAACCGTGCCCTGCATCGGTGCGGTCACGGCATCGCCGGACACTGCCGCCTTAGCGCCGGCACCCTTGCGCTTTTTCCGCTTGCGCGCGCCGGTAATGCCAAAGGTGGCGGGTAAGGCCACCTCGATGCGGCGGCCATCGATTTCCACGGTGTGAACCTGGGAGGCCTCGGGCGTGCCGGCTTCCGCATCGGTGGAATCATCGTGCGGCGGCAGCTGGTTATCCCAAGCCTCCTCGATCCACTTGGTGTAGACGTCGAAGGAACCGTTTTCCGCGGTAAAAGCGGGATCGGCAACGATGGCTCTGTCAAAGGGGAGCACGGTGGGCAGGCCCTCAACCTGGTATTCAGACAGGGCGCGGGCGGAACGGCGCAGGGCGGTTTCGCGGTCCGGACCCCAAACAATCAGCTTGGCCAGCATGGAATCGAATTGCCCGCCGATGACGGAGCCCTCGACGACGCCCGAATCCACGCGCACGCCCGGGCCGGCCGGCTCGGAGTACTTGACGATGGTGCCAGGGGCTGGCATGAAACCGGCCGCGGCGTCTTCGCCGTTGATGCGGAACTCAAAGGCGTGCCCGCGCGGCGTTGGGTCCTCGCTTAGCGAAAGCTCTTCGCCCTGTGCAATCCGGAATTGCTCGCGCACGAGGTCCAGCCCGGTAGTTTCCTCAGAAACGGGGTGCTCTACCTGCAGGCGGGTATTGACTTCGAGGAAGGAAATCAGGCCATCGGCACCGACCAAATACTCCACGGTGCCGGCACCACAGTAGTCAGCCTCACGGCAAATGCGCTTGGCGGATTCGTGGATGGAGGCGCGCTGCTCCTCGCTCAGGAAAGGCGCCGGTGCCTCCTCTACGAGCTTTTGGAAGCGGCGCTGCAGGGAACAATCACGCGTGCCGACGACCACAACATTGCCGTGTTTATCCGCCAAGACCTGGGCCTCAACGTGGCGGGCCTTATCGAGGTAGCGTTCGACAAAGCACTCGCCGCGGCCAAAGGCAGTGGTGGCCTCGCGGGTAGCGGATTCAAAAAGCTCCGGAATCTCTTCAGCGGTGTGCGCCACCTTCATGCCGCGGCCGCCGCCACCGAACGCCGCCTTGATGGCTACGGGCAAGCCGTGCTCATCCGCGAAGGCCTTGACCTCGTCTGCGTTGGCTACCGGGTCCTTGGTGCCGGGGGCCATGGGGGCTTCGGCCCGCTCGGCGATGTGGCGGGCGGTGACCTTATCACCCAAAGCGCGGATGGATTGGGGAGGTGGGCCAATCCAGGTTAGTCCGGCATCGATAACCGCCTGGGCAAAATCGGCATTCTCGGACAAGAAACCATAGCCGGGGTGGATGGCATCCGCGCCGGATTTGTGGGCGGCATCCAGAATCTTGTCAAAGACAAGATAAGAATCTGCAGAGGTAGAACCGCCGAGGGCAAATGCTTCATCGGCCAGCGTGACGAATGGTGCCTGCGCGTCCGGCTCGGCATAAACGGCGACTGAGGAGATCCCGGCATCGCGAGCAGCGCGAATAACGCGCACGGCGATCTCACCTCGGTTCGCTACGAGAACCTTGGAGATCTTCTTGGTTTCTACTGCCACGGCAGTAACCTCCTGAATACACTTCGTTCACTACGAGATCTATTGTTGCACACCAAAATATTAATTCGTCCGTGTGGCAATAATTGTTACGTTTAAACAAAAATAAACCCACATCGCCGCGATGTGGGTAATTATTGGCCGGACGAAAATCTACTTTTCAATCGGCATATTGACCATGTTGCCCCACTCAGACCACGAACCATCGTAGACCTGCGCCGTTTTAAAGCCCAAAAGGTAGGTGAGCACGAACCATGTAAATGCGGCCTGCGCGCCTACGTGGGAATACAAAATGGTGGGGGTTTCAGGCTCTAGCATGCCGTAGTTGACCTTCAGGTCATCAACGTTGCGGAAGCAGGAATTGGGGTACGTCGCGCGATCCCATTCCAAGTTGATGGCACCCGGGATGTGTCCGTGGCACATGGTCGTGCCATAAGGCGAGTTTCCATTCGGGTCGAACTCCGTCGCCTCACCTGCGAATTCCTCTGGCGGCCGGGTATCAACCAGGGAGCCGGTTGCCTCGCGCACGTCGGCGACAAAGGCGCGCAGGAGGGAATCGTCTCGGGCTACCTCGGGATAGTTGGACTCGGGGAATTCTGGGACCATGAAGGAGGTATCGCGCTCTTCTGACATCCATGCATCGCGCCCGCCATCGAGGAGGCGAACGTCCTTGTGGCCGAAGAGGGTAAACACCCACAGTGCGTAGGCCGCCCACCAATTGGACTTATCGCCGTACAGGACAACGGTATCGTCCTCGTGGATTCCTTTTTCCCGCATCAAGCGGGTAAATTCCTCACCGTTGATGAAGTCGCGCGTGAGCGAGCTCAACAGCTCAGTACGGAAATTAATCCGCGTCGCCGTGGGAATGTGTCCGATATCGTACAAAAGGGAGTCTTCATCGACCTCGATGACGCGTAACCCTTTAATGCCCAGGCGCGCGGACAGCCACGGAGCGGAGACAAGCCGCTCTGGGTGCGCATATTGCTGAAATGGGGGATAGGGGTCTACTTCTGCCACTGCCCGCCTACCTTTCTCATAAAACTTTAATTTTGCTCCCACCACTTTAACTCGAATTTTCTCGATTTATCACATTGGAATAGTGAAAGTGGTTTTCCCTACATAACCCGCATGGAATGAATTGACCGGTAACGGCCGCGACGTTGCGATGCGGCGAGCCGCGTCGGAGATGGATAAATTTTAGGTTGACGCTGTAACCTGCTTAGTGGCCCCACGAATTAGTGTCGTGGGACACTTTCCTACCTACCCTGACTACAACTAAAAGGATCAGATAATGGCTGAAAATGACCGCAATTCTGACGCCCCTCAGAGCTCTACGCCCCGTGATTTTTCTGAACAACCCCGTCAAAACACCGAAACTCCTGAGTCTTCCGTTCCTAAACCACAGAACGAGCAGGCGCAGAAAAATGGTGGACAGGAGCCTCGTGCACAGGAGACCAAAAACCCCGGTTCTTCTGCTGAGAATGCGGCTTCAACGACAGGCAGCGACCAGCCTGCAGATGCTGGTTCGGATAAGCCCAGCCCGCAGGCTTCCCAATCGTCCGCAGCAGGTGCAGAGTCCGCGTCGCAGGGACACAAATCTGCTGCTGATTCGGAGCCCTCATCCGCAAACTCGGCAGAAAATAACCAAAGGTCTGCAAACGATGCAGGGTCAGGCGCCGGACAGAGCACGGGACAACAATCACATGAGGCATCGGCTGGAGGCGGGTACAACCCGCAGTCAGGTTCTCAACCAAATCATGGTCAACCCCCTCAGGGCACTGAGGTCCCTCAAAGCTATGGGCGAGCAGCTGGTCAGAATAAGCGCGGGTTCGGTACAGCTATGAGGGGCCTGGGGAATAAGAAAGGCCTCTTAGGCGGGATTTGGGAATTTGAATTTAAAGATTTCATGACCCTGACCCATGTAAAGGCGATCTACGTCGACGCTATGGTATTGGGCGGAATTTGGTGGGCTCTCCACGTTCTAGTGGCTTTTATTCTTGGGACCATCGTCGGTATAAATGGAATTTCGAAGGGCGAGTATGGTTATGTCTTCCTCAGCTTTATCGGATTCATCGTCCTCGTCCTGCTAGCTACTGTGGTTTTTTATGCTGGGATGGTGATTACAAGGCTCGCATTGGAAGCGATGGTGGCAAACGTGCGCACCGCGCAAAACACCGGAGACTTATTGGATAGGCAGTCTTTGGATAAAAACTAGGCGCTAAGGATTGTGCCTGAAACTCCTATAAATAATGACCCCGCGGCAATCCGCGGGGTCATTAGTGCGTGGTGTGCGAATACGGATGGAATACGGCAAATCCTATGGCCTAGCCATAGGAACCGAGCATGAACGTCATGTGCTCATTCAACGCCTTATTGAAAAGGTCAATATCGCCAGAGACTGGTTCCACCGAGTCACCATCAACCTGGAGGCGCACTGTGTGATGCGCGGTGATCCCCGCGGACGTAGTAATTGAGCGCTCTCCCCACGTGAAGTCGACCGCATCGTCTGAGACTCGGCTGACCTCATCTACCGAGTCAAACATGGTGACTTCATTCACGGGCTCTCCATGGACGTACAGGGCCAGTGCATGGCCGACCGATGCTGCGTTACTGTTGGGGCCATTCTTGTCTCCCACCTCACCGTTGAAGGTAATCCAACTGATGGGCGCACAGGGATCGTATGAGTTGTCGATATCCGCGATCCAAAAGTTGAAGTCGTCACCACTATCAGATGGCATTCGTCCGGGCGCGGTGCCAGATGCATAGGCTTCGCGTGGATCATTTGGCAGGTGTGCGCATTCGGAATCGGTGGAAGAATCCTTGTCCTCATTATCGCTTGGCTGTGCTGGGGCTTCTTTAGTGGGCGTTTCGGTTACCGTGTGGGTCTGCCCCGAGGATTCTGGGCTGTGGGTAGAAAACTCGGATTGGGAAGAAGCTGAATTAGATTCCTGGTCATCCGAGCTACACGCCGCCAAGCTAAGTGGCAGCGCCGCAGCGAGGAGCGTTATCGCGGCCTTAGAACCGAAGTAGCGAGATATATTTCTAGCAAACATACTTAGTCGAGGAGCTTAGAGACGCTGTCGGGGTCGGCATCGGAAAGCATCTGACGAATGCGGTCGTATTCATCGTCCTCGCCGATAGCCTGGGCGGCACGTCCTAGGGCCGCAATTGCGCGCAGGACACCCTGGTTCGGCTCGTGGGAGAAGGGGACCGGGCCCCAGCCCTTCCAGCCATTGCCGCGCAGGCGGTCCAAGCTGCGGTGGTAACCGGTGCGGGCGTAGGCATAAGCGGTGATGTACTCGTTGGGATCCGCGCCCTCTAGCTTGTCGAGCTCCTGCTCCGCGAGCATGGCCCACAGCAACGGGGAATCCGGGTGGTCTACGATTCCGGCGGCAGGTGCGGCCGCGTCCTTGGCGCCGGGATCGTCGGGCAACTTAATGGGCTCTGGGGCAAGCATGTCTTTCATTTTCATAAAACACACTCTAGCGATGCTCGTGCGTGCCTACCAGAAGTCAGAAACGTTAAGCCCAAAAGAATAGAGCGCGCGGCGCACCACCGGCAGGGACAGCCCGATGACAGAAGAGGGATCCCCGTCGATGCTATCGATAAACCAGCCGCCCATGGCCTCCAAGGTAAATGCGCCCGCGCACTCCAAGGGCTCACCGCTGCGGGCATAGACCTCGATATCGGTGGTAGAAGCCTCTGCGAAGCGGATGGTCGTGGTGGAGGTTTCCACGTGGCGCTGCGTGCCAAAAATCAGGCAATGGCCGGTAAGCAGTTGCGCGGTGCGGCCTGCTTGTTGGTGCCAACGCTCGATGGTGGCGTCAATGGTGTGCGGCTTGCCCTGCAGTTGGCCATCCAATAGCAGCATGGAATCGCCGCCGATAACCGGCTCGTTGGGGTACTGGGAGGCTACCTTCTCGGCCTTGGCGGTGGCCAGCGCTGCCACGGTATCGGCAGGTGGGTTCCCCGCCAATTGGGCTTCCAAGGCGCGCTCGTCAATATCGGCGGGCTCGAGCACCGGTTCCACGCCGGCCCCGCGCAGGATGGAGGCGCGCGAGGGGGACTGCGAGGCCAAAATGAGGCGCATTAGTAATACCGCACGGTGTGGAAGGCAGAAGGATTAAAGACGCGCTGCGCGCCGTAGTGGTCGAAGCGCTCATCGGGCCTGCCCCAGTGGTTGCGATCCCCAAAAGCACCGGAGTGGTCCTTTTTCATCTGCTTGAGCACCGTCGATAGCGCGGCGCGCTCTTCATTCGTGGGGTTTCCCTTCAGGACTTTGATTTCGGGTTCAGACATCTTTTCCTAAACAGTTCCGTGCTTCTTTGGTACCTGTGCCACGACCTTGCGCTCTAGCAGGCGCAGGCCTTCAACCAGGTAGTGGCGGGTAGCGGAAGGCTCGATGACATTATCGGCCAGCCCGCGCTCGGCGGCGGCGTAGGGGTGCAAAAAGAGCTCGTCCATCTCTTCCTGCTTGTCCGCATCGCCGTAAATAGCCAGCGCGGTCTGGGCCGCCTCGGCGACGGCGATTTCTGCGGTCGGCCAGGCATAGACCAAATCCGCGCCCAGATCCTTAGACCCCATAAACGCGTAGGCTGGGCCAATGGCCTTGCGGGTGACCACCGTAAGCTTGCCGACGCTCGCTTCCGCCTGCGCATACGCAAACCCCGCCGCCCGGCGCAGGAGACCGGCCTTTTCTTCCTCCGGGGTGGCAACGAAACCGGGCGAGTCCACGAACTCGATTATCGGGGTATTAAAGGCATCGCACAGGCGCACAAAGCGCGCCGCTTTTTCCACCGCGGCTGAATCCAGCGCGCCATTGAGGGACAGCGGTTGGTTGGCAACGATGCCCACAGCGCGGCCATCCACGAAGGCAAAGCCGGTGATGATATTCGGCGCGGCCTCGGCCGAAAGCTCAAAGAAGGAGCCCTTATCGACGACCGCGTTGACCACCTCGCGCATGTCATAGGCATCCGCTGCTGAATCCGGGATGACGGAATCCAGATCGAACTCGGCGACCTCGCGCGTATCGATGCGCGTTGCCTCGGCGCGGTTATTGGCCGGCAGGTAAGCCAGTACGTTGCGGACCAGCGCGAGGGCTGCTTGCTCGCTCGGGGCGCTGAGCTGCGCGGTGCCGGACTGCGCGTGGACTGCGGCACCACCAAAGGTTTCCGGTTCTGCTTGGGCCACGTCGCCGGCTGCCTGGTGCAGGCTGGTGCCGTGGGTGACAATGAGGACATCGGCAAGCGTGGGCGCAAAAGCCGCAATGCCGCTGGTATCCCCGGCCACAACGGAGATCTGCGGGATCAGACCGGAGGCCTCGGTCGCGCGGGCGAGGATGCGGGCGTAGCCAGCCAGCGTGACGATGCCCTCTTGCGCGCGCGGGCCGGTGGAATCATAGATGCCGACGATGGGCACGCCCGTTTTCAACGCAAGGTCATAGACCTTGGTGAGCTTTTCCGCATAAACCTCACCCATCGTGCCGTCAAAGACGCTGGCATCCTGGCTAAAGATGCACACGCGACGCCCATCGATCGTGCCGTAACCGGTCACGATGCCATCGGTGTACGGGCGATCGTGCTCGCGGCCAAAGTCGGTGGAGCGGTGGCGGGCTAGTGCATCGGTTTCTACAAAGGAACCCTCATCGAGCAGCTGATTCACGCGAGTGCGGGCGGCTGGCTCGCCTTCCCCCAACGGCGCGCGGGACTCGGCGAGCTTGTTGTCCAGGTCCTCAATCTTGCCAGCGGTGGTCTTCAGGTCAATCATAGGCGCTGAGTTTACTAGTGGAAGGCCAAAGATGCGGAAATTGTGCGGTTTGGGCATCGTCACAGGGGGTCGGTGGCGGAGCGCTATCGGTGCGGCATTACCGCAACCGGAGTATCTGCCAGGCATTAGGAAATATTAGCTCCCCTTTATAGGGGTAAGGGTGAAATGTGATGTGCAGCGTTCGTTACCGGTAAGGGGCATTTTCCCACCGTGTCGACGATAAATGTCAAAAGAAAAGATAGCCGTAACTGTTGAGGAGCCATAACAAAGAACTTAATATCAGCTGTGTCTTCATGAATTATTTCTCGTATCCTTAAACAACCACAAGGACGGTCTTCTGGTGATTTCAAAGGGACTGCGACTTGTCGCGCCGCTTGCCATCGCGACATTTCTCGCGCCCGCGGCACATGCGCGCGATATTCCCCCGATGCCACAGGCATATCCCATTACCAACCTCTACAAAAGCTGCAGCGCCGCCGGAGATAACACCGAACGCGAATGGCGGTTTGCTGAAACAGGCCGTCGCTACATGAGCGACGGAACCTTGCAATTCAAAAACACCACCGACCAAGAAGTGCCGTACACCGCCGAGGTAGAAACCGGCACCAACCACGAAATTGATGCCAACTCCAAGGCCAAGTTGCCCTCTGGTTGGGACACCACCGCCAAATCCGATATTGGCCTAAAAATGGCCAATGGCTGGCGAGATAAAGAAACCTTCGGGCCCGTCAAACTCAAGCCGGGTGAATCCTTCCGCGTGGAATACGGCGTGGTGGAAAAGGACTTTATTTCCATGTTCGTCGGCTGCAATGATGACCGCCTCGAAAACATTCCCGGCGCCAACGTCGTCCGCGGTAAAGCCCCAGCAGAGCGCTATGCCTTTGCCTATATCATCAAAGCCGATGGATCCGTATCGGACTTGGCAATGGAAATTCCGTCTCGTTCCGGCAGCACTAACTCTAAGCCAATCGAAGGTAACTACACCGCGGTTTCCGGACCCAGCTTGGAAAAGATTGCTGATCCTGACAAAGACGAGATCATGCAACCAGCCGCCGAACCCCAACGCGATCCTGCGTGGCCCAAGGAAGGCGAAAAGTGCGAGGCCAACGATAACTCCTGGTACCCGCTGGATATCACGGCGGTAAAACCAACCTTCCGCAAGCCCGGTTATTCTACCGACTTCCTCAACTGGTCTCAGGGTGACTATGAATTCGCACCGGTAACGGACTTCGTAGTCGGTGCCCAGCACGATCCCTATACCAATTGGCGAGGCAATAGGGGCGATATCCCGCAGGGCTGGCTCGAGTCCGTCGGCGCCATCAAACGTGCCTACATGCCGGTCGGTACTGAACTCAAACACGTCAACCTTGCACCCGGAGAGCGCGTTCGCGTGGAGTACGGCACCACCATGACCCGTATCAACTATCGCGAGGTGCACTGCGGAAAATCCGGCAAGTACGACCTCACCTCGGACTATAAACAGACCACCGCCCCGAGCGGTTTCTGGGCCGAAGCCAAAATCACTTCCAAAGACGGCAGTACCCGCACCGTAGACGTCACCCCTGACGAATACCGCGATCTGCCCGTACCCACCCAAACCATCTACTAACTACCTGCTAGGAGTACATCTCATGCGCATTTCCAAGATTGCGTCCACCACCGCGGCTTTGGCCGTTGCCACCGGCGTATTCGCTGCCCCAGCCGCCAACGCATTGCCGCAGCGCGACCTGGGTCCTGCAAACCCCACCACGATTGGTGAGCGCTGCGCCAATCCTGGCGATACCGGCCAGACCGTTGATATTAAGCGCACCTATTTCGACGGTTCCGCCGGCACCTGGACCGTTTCCAACTACAACGATGAGCCGCTTCCAGTGACCCGTTCCATCAAGGAAACCAAGACCAAGTCTTGGGACGTTTCTGCTGGTGTGGACTTCAAGCTGTTGGATCTGATTCACTTCACCTTCTCCTCCAGCTACACCTCCAGCCAGACCTACGAGGTAGGCGAGCAGGTCGGCCCATACGATATCGCTCCGGGTAAGACTGCCGTGCTGAAGGCTGGCTGGGTTGTCTCTGACTTCGAAGGACAAAAGACCGTGTGCGGTTCCGACCACACCTGGCAGGCCAATGGCGGTAAATTTACCGCAACTCTGCCCAAGGAACGCCACGTAGCGGTCTCCACCCGCGATAACAACGATTGGGGTTAAACCTTGAAGGTGAAGTCCATCGCTAGTGCGATCGCAGCGCTGAGCTTGGTGGCCGTTCCAGTGGCCCATGCCTCTGACTTCGGCGGAGACTTTGAACTGCCCCAGCGCTGGAACGATGACTATAAGCCCGGCACGCATTGCGCAACGCCGGGGGAGAATTCCGCCTACGTCACCGCGAAGCGCCGCTGGTTCAAGCAAACCGATGCCGCCAGCGTGGCAAACCACAATGCTGAGCCGGTGCCGGTCAAACACACCGTATCCAAAGCGCGGACGGAAACCGTTGAGGTTTCCGGCTCCGTGCAAGGAGAGGGAGATTTGGCCAAGATCCTGACTAAGACCTACGGATTCAACTATGTAAGCGAACAACACTGGAAGATTAACCAGGTAGTTGGGCCATACACCTTGCCTGCAAATTCCCAAGGCAAGTTGGTGTGGGGCTTTACCATGCTGGATACCGATGGCCAGGATGTGCACTGTAACCGAGATCAAGTATGGGAAACGGTAGGAAAACCATATTCTGCCACTGTCCCTGAGGCTCGCTATTCCGAGCTGCGCCTAGAAGACGCTCCGGACTGGAGCTAATTCATTAGAAAATGAGCCCAGCCGCGCCCTGTGAATGGGGTGTGGAGCTGGGCTCTTTTTGGCAGCTACGGTGCCTTATTAGAAGTGCATCCTCTGAAGTGCATCCTCCAAAGTGCAGGGTCCTCTGCAACATTTGAGGAAGATTTGCGATATCTGAGGGCCGGGTTTGCTCAGTTATCGCAGTGGAGGATGCACAAATGGCAAAGCCGGGCCCATCCACCGGCATGGCTGGCTGTGCAGTGGCTATGCAGGGCCGAAGGCGGCCGCTTTAGGCCGGCAACCACGCGTAACCGAATGGCCCAAGCTCAACGGGGCCTAGGTCAACGGAGCGGTCGCTGAAATTGTGCAGGCACAACAGGTCGCCGCGCTGGTAACCGAGTACGCTTTCCTTACCGGTTTCCACCGGCTCGCAGGGTGCCGTGCCCAGCTCGGGGCGCGCGTGGCGCTCCGTAATCATGGTGCGCACGCTGTGGAGCAGGGAAGTGGCATCGTTGAGCTGAGATTCCACGGACGTGCCGCCGACGATAGGCAGCCGCGCCGGGGTGCGGGCGCTAAAGCCCGCGGTTTCGCTATCGTCCCACTGCATAGGGGTGCGAACGGCATAGCGATCCGGCAAAGAGGTGTCATCGAGCATGCCAATTTCATCGCCATAATAAATAAAGGGCGCACCCGGCAGGGTCATCAGCAGCGAAAACATCAGCTCCACCTTGCGGCGGTCCCCGCCCATCAACGGCATGAGCCGCCTGGCGATGCCCACGTGCGCCCGCATGCCTTCTTCTGGCAGGTAGGTCTGATACATCAGCTCGCGGACGTCATCGTCGACCATCTCCAAGGTCAACTCGTCGTGGTTGCGCAGGAAGGTACCCCACTGGCACCCCTCGGGCAGTGGCGGTAGTTGGTCGAGGATGTCGTAGACGGGGGTGGCATCGCCAAGCGCGAGCGCCTGGTAGAGCCGCGGCATGACCGGGAAGTTGAAGACCATGTGGAAGCGGTTTCCGGAGCCGTAGTACTCCATGGTCTCCTTGGGCGGCTGGTTGGCCTCCGCAATGAGGACGGCCTCGGGATAGTGGATATCCATAAAGGAGCGAATCTTTTCCACGAACTCCACCGTCTCCGGCAGGGATTCGCCGCCGAGCTCATCGCGCTCGAAGAGGTACGCGATGGCATCGAGGCGCAGGCCATCGAGGCCCTTGTCCATCCAGAAGGACAAAATATTAAAGACCTCGTCCTGCACGTCCGGGTTATCGTAATTGAGATCCGGCTGGTGGGAGTAGAAGCGGTGGAAATAATACTGCTGGCGCTCCTCGTCCCAGGTCCAGTTGGAGGTCTCGACGTCAGTGAAGATGACGCGAATTTCGGGGTAGCGCTCGGGATCATCGCCCCAGACGTAGAAATCCCCGAACGGGCCATCCGGATCGGAGCGCGAAGCCTGGAACCACGGGTGATCAGAGCTGGTGTGGTTGAGCGCTAGGTCCGTCATGATGCGCATATCGCGGCGGTGCAATTCCTCAACCAATTCCTCGAAGTCCGCCATCGTGCCGTAATCGGGGTGGATGGAATAATAATCGGCGATATCGTAGCCGTCATCGCGCAGCGGCGAGGCATAAAACGGCGAGAGCCAGAGGCAGTCCACGCCCAACCACTGGAGGTAATCCAGCTTGTCGATGACCCCGCGCAGCGTACCGATGCCCTTATTCTCGGCCTCGTTATTGCCGGAGTCCTTAAAGGAGCCCACGAGGGCTTGATAGAAGACGGCGTTGTGGTACCAGCTCATTGCAGATCCTTTCTTTTTGCCCGCCAGGCAAGGTAGGTCAGTGCGCACAGCGCGCCGGCCACTAGGCCGGGCCATACGGCGGGAGAGTCTTCAAATAGGTTCACTACGGCTTGGATAACCGCAAGGCACGCGAAGAAGCCGAGGAATCCGAGGAGCGAATCCCACAGCAGGGACCGGCGCATTAGGCCTTGACACCTCCTGCGGTAAGCCCGGCGACGATGCGGTGCTGGAAAATGAGCACCATGATGATAAGCGGAATGGTCACCAATGCACCAGCCGCCATGGTTGCGGCATAAGGGTACTCGAAGGCCGAGGGGCCAGAGAAACGAGCGATGGCCACCGTGACTGGCTCGGTACCCGTCGTGGACAGCTGCTTGGCCAACATGAATTCATTCCACGTGGTGATAAAGGCAATGATCGCGGTGGTAAAGAGCGCCGGGGCGGCCAACGGCAGGAGGATGAGCCGGAAGGCCTGGGCACGTGAAGCGCCATCCACGCGGGCGGCCTCCTCGAGCTCCCATGGCAGCTGCCGGAAGAAGCTGAGCAGGGTATAGACAGTCAGGGGCAGGGCGAAGGAGATATTCGGGATGATCATCGCGCGGTAGGTGCCGATCCACTCCAAGCGGCCAAAGAGCTGGAAGAGCGGGGTAACCAGCGCGATGGCAGGGAACATGGAGGCTGCCAGGATGATGCCGGTGACAATACCCTTGCCGGGAAAGTCATAGCGGGAGAGCGCATACGCGGTAAATACGCCGACCAAGACGGCTACCGCGGTGGTTGCGAGCGAGATGAATAGCGAATTGCCCAGCGCGCCGAGGAAATCATTGCCCTTATCCGTCGCGAGGGCATCGCGGAAATTATCGAGCGTGATATGCGTTGGCCAAGGCGTGGTATCGAAGGTGAATTCCTGGCTGCGCAGGGCGGTGACCACCATCCAATAAAAGGGAGCAAGGCCCCAGAACATGATGAAGATAATGCCCGCGTAGTGTCCGAATTTACGCATTATTTTGCACCCTTTCTGCCGGAGACATCCGCGCCGAGGAAACGGATGAGGATGAAAGCGACGAAGAAGATGAGCAAGAAGATAAGGGTGGACAGCGCCGAGGCGGAATTGAAATTACCTTGGCGCATATCTTCCACCACCAGCTGGGAAATGGTGGCGGTAGGGGAGTTAGACGAGCTCGAAATCATGATGACGGGAAGGTCATACATGCGCAGCGCATCCAGGGTGCGGAAGAGTACGGCCACCATCAGGGCTGGGCGCACCAGCGGCAGGGTGATGCGGAAGAAGGTTTGGATGCGGTTGGCGCCATCGACGCGGGCGGCATCGTAGACGTCCTTGGGGATCATCTGCAGGCCAGCCAGGATGAGCAGCGCCATAAACGGTGCGGTCTTCCACACGTCTGCGATGATGACGGCAAAGCGCGCATAAAACGGGTCCGTGGTCCAGGCGATATTCGTACCAAGCAAGGAATTGACGATGCCCTCTGGGGCGAACATGAACTGCCACAGCTTGGCAGTCACGGCGGTAGGAATGGCCCAAGGGATAAGCACGGCGGCGCGCACCAAGCCGCGGCCGCGGTACTCGCCGTTCATGATGATGGCCATGAACATGCCGAGGATGGTCTCCAAGGCGACGGTGACCACGGTGAAAAACAGCGTGATTTTAACGGCGGGCCAAAAGTCGGTGGCGATAACACCGGGCGGGCACGTCGTGATTTCACCCGCACCGGAAACACAGCGGTTATTGATCCAGTACAGGTAATTGTCTAGGCCGGCAAAACCGCCTTCTTCAAAGATGCCCGTTTTGGGGTTCAGCTGCCGGTTTCCCTGGAAAGACAGGATGACCGCGCGCACGATGGGATAGCCGATGATGATGCCCAGCACGATGAGCGCCGGTGCGATCAGCGCGGCGGGACGCCCGAAATTGGCAAACCTGCTGGAGCTAGGGGTGCGCTTGGGTTTCTTCGATGATGAGTGCGTCTGTTGCGTCGGCGAAGTGGTGACCACGGTTATTCGCCTTTCTGGTTCAGATAATTTCTGGTGCGCTAGATTCTATCCCCAACTAGGGTGGGAAAACCACAAAGGGTGAGGCTATGGCGTATGCGCCTTCCTCACCCATTTGTGCACTAGCGGTTCGCTATGTATTTCTCGGTTTTCAGCATGCTCCCTGCTCGTGGGATACGAGGGGCAGGGAGCGTATCTTTAACCCTGCGAAGCAGAGTCGATGGCCGCCTTCATATCGGAGGTGGCATCCTCGACGGACTTGCCATCGGTCAGCGCGGCATAAGCGTTGTCCTGAATGGCCTTAGAGATGGCGGAGTAGAACGGCGATACCGGGCGCGGTGCGGCGTTTTCCAGGGATTCCTTTAGCGCTGGCAGGTAGGGGAATTCCTCCTGCAGCTGCGGGTCATCGTAGATGGAGGAAAGAACCGGCGGGAAGGACTGCTCAGCAAAGGACTTCTGGTTTTCCTCATTGATGATGAAGTTCATGAAGTCCAGGGCGGTGCCCTTGTTCTTGGAATTGATGTTGATGCCGTTGTTGTAGCCACCCAAGGTGGATACGCCGACGCCGTCCTTGCCCAGCGGTGCCTGGACCTCAACGTCGATGCCGGCATCTACGGCATTGGTGTACATGTAGGGCCAGTTTACTGCGAAGGCGGTCTTGCCCTCGGTGAAGGCCATGTTGGTCTCTTCCTCGGTGGCGGCGGTGGAGTCCTTGGAGATGATTTCGTCTTCATACGCATCCACCATGGCCTGCAGGCCTTCCTGGGCTTCCTTGGAATCGACGGTGGCATTGCCGTCATCGTCAAGCACCGAGCCGCCCCAGCCCTCCATGAAGCCGGCGGTGTTCAGAGCCAAGCCCTCGTACTGCTTGAGCTGGGTGGTCAGGCACTTCTTGCCATCTTCCAGGGCCTTGCAGGCGGATTCGAGGTCAGCGAATTTCTCCGGGGTAGCGTCCGCGAGCTCAGTATTGCGGAAGAGGAGCTGGCCATTGGTGTTTTGCGGCAGCGCATACAGCACGTCATTGTAGGTTGCCGATTCCACGGTGGCCGGCAAGAGCTCCGAAGTATCGGTCTCGAAGTCACCGTTGAGCGGCTGGAGCCACTGGTTGGCGGCGAATTCCGCGGTCCAGACCACGTCGAGGGCCATGACATCGTAGTCATCGTTACCGGCCTGGAGGGACTGCACGAGGGTCTCGCGCTGGGCATCTGCCTCGCCCGCGAGCTCCTTGAGTGTGACCTGTTCATCCGGATTTTCTTCATTCCACTTATCGATGATGGGAGTGATCTTATCCGTGTCGTTCTTGCCCATGGCAAAGGTGATGGGGCCGTGGGAGTCAGCGCCGGAACCGGAACCGGATGCGGAGCCATCCGCGTTATCTGCACCATCATCAGACGTGGAGCAGCCGGCTAGTGCCAGTACCGCCGTGGTGGCGACTGTGGTGCGAATGAAGTACTTCTTCATGGGGAATTCACCTTTCAGAAAGCTTGGGTGTTCCTTAAAAATAATTTACAAACACCGCGCGCAGAATAGATTTTGATTATTCACCTCTATACGGGGGTGCTTTATGAGGTGGCGATGCGCTGCCCGGTTTCTGGATCGAAGCGGTGTGCCGCGCTTTCATCAAAGGTCAATACAACCTCCTCGCCGCGCTGTGGCGGGGTGCCTTCACAGCGGGCCACGAACCGTGCGCTACCCACCGTGGCGTAGACAAAGGATTCGGAACCCAATTCTTCAACCAGGTCGACCACGCCGCGCAGGCCCTCAGCACCCTCATTGAGGTGCATGTTTTCCGGGCGTACGCCCAGGCGCTCGCCGTTGTGGTCAAAGATATTCATCGCAGGCGAACCAATAAAACCGGCGACGAATTCGTTTGCTGGCTCCGCATAAAGCTCGCGCGGCGGGGCAACCTGCTGCAATACACCATCTTTGAGCACGGCTACCCGGTGCCCCAGCGTCATGGCCTCTACCTGATCGTGGGTGACGTAGACCGTGGTGGTCCCAAGCCGTTGCTGCAGGCTCGCAAGCTCGGTACGAGTCTGCACGCGCAGCTTCGCATCCAGATTAGATAGCGGCTCATCCATGAGGAAGGCCTTAGGATTGCGCACGATGGCACGGCCCATGGCCACGCGCTGGCGCTGACCGCCCGATAGGTCCTTGGGCTTGCGCTTGAGGAACTCGCTCAACCCCAGCATATCTGCTGCATCCTGGACTTTTTGCTTGATTTCGGCCTTCGGGAGCTTGGCCAGTTTGAGCGAAAAGCCCATGTTTTCTTCCACCGAAAGGTGCGGGTAGAGCGCGTAATTTTGAAAAACCATCGCGATATCGCGATCGCCCGGTTCAAGGCCCGTGACATCCGCATTATCGATGAGAATCCGGCCACTAGACGTTGGCTCAAGGCCCGCCAGCGCGCGCAGCGTCGTGGACTTGCCGCAGCCAGACGGACCCACCAAAACGAGGAACTCGCCGTCCGCGATTTCTAGGTCCAATTCCTTCACGGTGGGCGCCGCCGCGCCGGGGTAGGTTATATTTACCTTTTCAAAAGTGACCTTTGCCATGCGCAACACACTAGCACCACCGACGGGCGGTATCTTGGAATCTATGACTGCACTTGATAAGCACCGCATCCGCACCGCCCTGGCAGAGGACTTCACCACCATCGATTTTGTGGATCAGACCGGTTCCACCAATACTGATCTGATGCAGGCCACCAATGTCGCCGATGGCACCGTGCTGCTTGCCGATGAGCAGCTATCCGGCAAGGGCCGCCTCGGCCGGGCGTGGACGGCGCCGGCCGGCTCCCAAGTGATCTTTTCCGTACTGCTCTTGCCCGATTCCCTCGATTACTTGGGCACGCTTCCGCTGGCTGCGGGCCTGGCCGTGACCGATTCCATCGAGGGCTCCGTGCTCAAGTGGCCGAATGACGTGCATATCGACGGCAATAAACTCTGCGGCATCCTTGCCGAGGCCGGTCCGGTGGGCCAAGCCTTCAAGTCCGCTCCGAAGACCGAGGTCAATAAGGTAGAACTCAATAAGACTGAGTTGAACAAGGCTGAGGTCAACAAAGCAGAAGTCAATAAAGCCGAGGTAAATAAGGCCGTCGGCGGGCAGGCGCCTTCCGCGCGCGTGGTCGTAGGCATGGGCATTAATGTCACGCTCACCCGCGAGGAATTGCCCATTGAAAAGGCCACCTCGTTGGCTCTGGAAGGCCGCGATACCGACCGCACCGAGCTGGCCATTACCGTGCTGAAAAACCTGCGCCGCCGTATTACGCAGTGGGAGAACCAGGATTCGCAGCTTATGCGGGATTACCGCGCGGTGTGCTCATCCATTGACCAGGAGGTGCGGCTGGAGACCCCGACTGGCGATGTCATCGGCCGCGTCGAGGGCATTGGCGAGGACGGCCGCATTAACGTCGCGGGCGAGTACTACTCCGCCGGTGACGTGACGCATCTGCGCCCGGCACGATAAGCGCGGCGCGATAGGCGCCGCTCGACAGGCATCGCGCGGCGGGCGACGCGCAGCAGGCGCCACGCGATAGGTATCGCGCGGCAGGTGCTGCGGAATCCGCGCAGTCCGAGAAGCACGGCCTCGCACTGGTACTATCCATGGCTATGGGATTGATGAAGATGGGCCAGGGCGAGGTCAAGCGCGCGGACGTATCCGCGCCATTTCGCGCGCTCGTTTTCCCATTTCTGGAGCTCATCCTCATTACTGGCGTGCTGTGGATTGCCATCGGCTGGTGCGATGCCCAGGGAGTAGAACCGATGTTGCGCAATGGCCTCGTAGTCTTGTGGGCCGGGCTGAGCACGTGGCGCTTTCTCATTCCGTTTTATAAGGCTCGCCGCAAGCGGTTCATCGTGACCAATCGCCGCGTCATCGTGCGGGAAGGCCGCCACATCGATTCAATTCCGCTGGAAGATATTCGCGGCGCCCGCAAGCGCCGCGGCGGTATCTCCATTGCGCTCAATGGCTGGGACAGGGCCATGTATTTTCCCACCGTAGCCAAGTCAAAGCAGGTGGCAGAGATTATTAATGATCGCCCTTGGTTTTAACCTCGGTGGAGTGCAATTGCTTATCAAGATCCTCCGGTGCGAGATTAGCGCTGCTGAATTCTTGGGTCAGCGGCAGGCGCAGTTCTAGATCGGAACCGGGGCAGAGCTCGATTTTCGCCTCATCCACGGTGTAATCCAGCACATGTCCGCCGGACTTACGCGCGGCGTCGATAAAGTGCACGTGGCAGCCAGGCACCGAAATCCCGCGCTCGTACACGGGAGTGCGGAAGCCGCCGATGACGCCCTCGACATCGCTAAAGTGCAGCTCTTTATCGCCGCCGACCGCCTTCGTCATTGGGGGATAGGGTTTGGTTTGTTTGACCACGGTGCGCGTAGTGACCTCAGAAAACCTGCCCGTGATGCGGACGGCGTACATGTAGTTCGCGGAAGGTTCCACCTCATCGATGAAGGCGGAAAGTTCGTCGCGGCGCAGGCCCCGTGGGGCATCGACAAGAATGCGCGGCACAAAGTTGGTGGCCACGGCATAAGGGGTTTGCTGGTCCAGGTCCGCAACCCGCGCGGAGCCATCGCCGCGCAGCTGGTAGCAGGTCCCGTCCAAGATGATCATTTCACCATCGAGGCCGTTAAAAGTCCCGATGCCAAAATTGCCCTTTCCTAGCAGCTCAGAGATGGTCATCTCGCCGTCATAAATGCCATCAAGGAGGGCGCTCATGAGGGAGTTCTGGAAGATCGAATGACGGGTAAACATGGTATCCAAGCTAGTATTGTGGGCGTGAGTGTCTCAAAACCTATTGTAACTGTCTGTGGCGATGGTCAGCTGGCGCGCATGATGCAACCTGCCGCCGCGGAACTCGATATTCATCTGCGGATTCTTGCTGGTAGTCCGGATTCTTCTACCGCGCAGGTCACCCCGGACATCGTGGTGGGCGATTACCACAAGTACGAGGACCTGCTCGCGGCGGCCCGCGGCGCGGATGCGGTTACTTTCGAGCATGAGCATGTGCCCAATGAGCATTCCGCTGCGCTTATCGATGCCTCCTTTAACGTCCAGCCCCAGCCCAGCGCCCTGCGCTATGCCCAGGACAAGCTGGACATGCGAGAAAAACTTTCTGCTTTGGGGGCGCCCGTTCCGCGGTTTAGCGCCATCGAATCCGTTGCCGATGCCCGCGCTTTTTTCGATGCCGTAGACGGGCGCGTCTGCCTCAAGGCCCGCCGCGGTGGCTATGACGGGAAGGGCGTGTGGTTTCCTTCGGATGCCGATCTTGATGAGCTCGTCGCTGAGCTATTAGATGCCGGCACGCCGCTCATGGCCGAAGAGAAAGTGGATCTGACCCGCGAGCTATCCATCTTGGTGGCGCGCCGCCCGTCCGGTGAAGCCAAGGTCTGGCCTATTACCCAGTCCCGTCAGGCAAACGGCATCTGTGCCGAGGCCATCGCGCCCGCGCCCGATCTCTCGCCTGAGTTGGCCGAACGCGCCTCTGCGCTGGGGCTAAGCATTGCCGAATCCCTCGGCGTGACCGGCGTGCTGGCCGTAGAGCTTTTCGCCTTCAACGGTGAAGGTGGCGAGGATATCTCCGTCAATGAATTGGCCATGCGCCCGCACAACACCGGCCACTGGACCCAGGATGGCTGCGTGACCTCGCAGTTCGAACAGCACCTGCGTGCCGTACTCGACCTGCCTTTGGGAGCGGTGGATGCCCTTGCCCCGGTGACCGTTATGGCCAATGTGCTCGGCGCGGATGAAGACCCCAAGATGCCTATGCCGCAGCGCGTGCGCGAGGTTATGGAACGCTACCCACACGCCAAGATTCATCTGTATGGCAAGGACCACCGCGCTGGACGCAAGATCGGCCACGTCAATGTCGCTGGTACATCATTCGATGAGACCCGCGATGCCGCCCGGCAGGCCGCGCACTTTCTGATGCACGCAACGTGGGCATAACTCTTAAAACCTAGAAAGGACATTATGGAACCGCAGGTAGGAATCATCATGGGCTCAGATTCGGATTGGCCCACCGTCAAACCCGCAGCGGAAGTCCTCGCGGACTTCGGCATCCCCATTGAGGTTGGCGTGGTCAGCGCCCACCGCACCCCGGAAAAGATGCTGGCCTACGCCAAGGCAGCGCACTCCTCCGGCCTTAAGGCCATCATCGCCTGCGCCGGTGGCGCCGCCCACCTGCCAGGCATGGTTGCAGCGGCCACGCCGCTGCCCGTTATCGGCATCCCGCGCGCCCTCAAGGACCTCGATGGCCTAGACTCCCTGCTTTCTATCGTGCAGATGCCTAGCGGCGTTCCCGTGGCCACCGTCTCCATCGGCGGCGCAAAGAACGCCGGCCTGCTGGCCGCCCGAATCCTGGGTACCGGAGACCCCGCCCTGCAAAACAAGATGGTCGCCTACCAAGAAAAGATGGCAGAGGAAGTCGAGCAGAAGGATAAGAACCTCCGCTCGAAGCTGCTAGGGGAGTAGGGAGGAGCTTCCCTTTCTTTATCGGCTAAAAGAGAGGGAGACTCCAGCCAGCTACCGTTTAGAATTCTTGGAGTCGTCGTGGAACCACTCTTTGATCTGCATCCAGAGCAATCCACCAATAAAAACGACGAAACCTAGTACATAAGAAACCCAGAATTCTTTCGGCACCGAATCCTTGTCATTGAATAGCCATTCAGTGCCGCCAAGGTAAAGAGCAAAAGGTAAGGGGACAAGCAGAAATATCAATAGCGAGATTAAAAAGGCTTTCCATTTTTTAGGCTCGCTCTTACTGCTTCTCCCTTTATTCTTACTATTTTTTCCAAGGCTCTTATGCATGATGACTGATGTGACCTTCCATTGCAGTGACTTTAAGACTGGATGCTTCTATTTCTGCGTTACCTCTGGCAATTGTGAAGAGGTCGTGGGATAGGACGGCTGGGCGCCGGCGCTGGTGGCGGCGAAGGCACCGACGCGGGCGGCGAAGGTGGCGGCATCGACAAGCGTGGCGCCTTCAAGGAGCTTGGTGCAAAAGGCTCCGGCAAAGGCGTCGCCTGCGCCGGTGGTATCGACTGCGGTGATCTGTGGGGTGGGGATGTCCGTGTTGGATTCGGGCGTTGCCACGTAGGCGCCTTCGGCTCCGAGGGTCAGCACCACTGATTTAAAGCCGGCGGAAACCAGGCGGTGGGCGAGCTCGCGCGGGGTGCCGGTGGAAGAAAGGCCCAGTTGCTCAAGGATGAGGCCAGCCTCGTGCTCGTTGGCCATGAGGGGGTCGGCCTGCAGGAGGGCGTCGCGGTCCACCTCGATGACCGGGGCGAGGTTGACGACCACGCGCCCTTGGGCAGCATCGACGGCGGCTTTGAAACCGGAGCCAGGGATTTCGCCCTGGAGCAAGACCACGTCCGCATCGGCGATGGTGGATTGGCGGGCGGTGACGAAGGGGGCATCGACAAGAGCGTTCGCGCCGGCGGAGATGACGATGGTGTTTTCGCCATCGGCAGAGACCGTGATGACCGCCAAGCCGGTAGTGGTATCGGACTGTTCCACCGCGCTGAGATCGATGCCGGAGCTGTGCATGTAGTGCATGGCGGGCTCGGCGTAGGGATCGGAACCGACCGCGCCGACGAAAGCCACATTGGCGCCCAATTGCGCAGCGGCGACCGCTTGGTTCGCGCCCTTGCCGCCAGCGAGGATCTCGCCACCGGAGCCCAGCAAGGTTTCGCCGGGGTGGGGGTGGCGTTCGGCATGGACAATAAGGTCAGCATTAATCGAGCCGACGACGGTGAGTTTGCTCATTGGAAATCCTCCTATGAATCGGATTCTACGGTGAATGCGGTGGACATGCGGGGGATATATCGCGTATCGGTTATCGATCCTTGAGGCGGGCGCTTATTTTTGATGGCCGCAATGAGCTCTGCGGTGGCTATCTTGCCCATATGATCGACGTTTTGGTCCACTACGGATATGGGTGCCGGCTGGAAGCGCAGGTAAATGAAGTCATCGAAACCGACGAGTGCGACTTCTTCTCCAATGGCCTTGCCGGAATTATGACAGGCTTCTAAGGCGCCCGCAGTCATCATCGAATCAGCGGCAATGATGGCCGTAACCCCTGCATTAAGTAGTTCGATCGCACCCTTGTATCCCTCTCGGTGCCGGAAGCTGCCGTGGTGAATGTGGATATCAAGGTCGCGAGTTGCTTGTGTAAAGACAGCGAGGCGCTGCCTGCCGGTAGAGGTTTCTTGGGGGCCGGAAAGATAGCCAATCGAGGTATGGCCTTTGTCCTTGAGCTGCGCAATTGCCTTATGCATTCCCGGTCTAGGATCAGAAATCACGGCGGGAAATTCCCCCAGGGCTCGGTCAATCAATAGCAACGGTCGATGGGAATAGGCCTGGCGGATGGCATCTTCTGCGCCATCGAGGGGAACAGTAATTATTCCATCGACCTGCCGCTGCGTGAGGGCATCGAGGGCCCGTTCCAAACGCGCAGGATCCTCGCCGCAGCTGGTAATCA
Source organism: Corynebacterium sp. KPL2850 (assembly GCF_040225855.1). Classification (NCBI taxonomy): domain Bacteria; kingdom Bacillati; phylum Actinomycetota; class Actinomycetes; order Mycobacteriales; family Corynebacteriaceae; genus Corynebacterium; species Corynebacterium sp. KPL2850. The sequence goes on along the minus strand of NZ_JBEHFV010000010.1, from coordinate 13,440 downwards.
TGGTGGCGACACCGTGAGCATTAGCTTCTTGCTCAATTGCGGCGGCCATGGCTGCAAAATACGAGTTATCCAGGCTTGGTATGACGAGGCCGATGGCATTGGACCGTGCGTTGCGCAGCGCGCGTGCCTGGGCATTTGGACGATAATTGAGCTGTACGGCTGCCTGTTCTACGCGCGTGCGGGTGGCTGCGGAAATAGCTGGATTACCTGCCAGCGCGCGCGAGGCGGTGGAAATGGACACCCCAGCAGCGGCGGCTACGTTCTTGAGGGTGGTTGCGGCCATTTCGGCTCCTAGGGGGTAGAGCAGCTTCGACGGGTTGTGCAATCGATTGCACACTTGTGTTCCAATTTACGGTTCAGTACCTGTGCCTGTCAAGGATTCGCGCCGGTCTAAGCTAATGAGCATGGAAAATTCCCCGCGCGATCCGCTCCTTGTTTTAGGCTCCCGTGTTACCCACGGTCATCCGGGCGCCATGCTGCGGTCTCGTTTGGATAAGACGCTTGAACTCTATTCTGGGCAGACAGTCATCGTCTCTGGCCGCGGGGAAGCGGGCGCGATGGCCGAATACCTCATCAAGCGAGGCGTTGATCCTAGGCATGTGCTTGTGGAACCGGCTGCTACCAGTACAAATGAAAACCTAGAAAACGCGCACAGCCTTGCACCAGATGCCGTATTGCAGGTGGTTACCAACGATTTCCATGCCCTGCGCACCACATTGTGGGCCTGGCATTTGGGCATTGCAATTAACGTTCACCCCGCGCGCACGCCGTGGCTGTCGATGCCGCGCAATTACCTGCGCGAGGTCGCGGCGACCCCGCATTCCGCAGTGCGAATTCTGTGGCGGCGACTGCGGAGGTAACCGAGGCTATAGCGCCTTGAGCGCCTTACTGATCCCGCTTTGCAAGGTAGGCCGCGATTGCTTCATGGGGTGGGCAATAGCGCGCAGCCCCATATACGCAATCTGATCGGCGGCGCGATTGAGTGGATCCCCGGCATGGCCGAGCACACGGCGGATATCCACCTCGCAGGTGCCTTCTAGGTCGCCCCAGGCCTGTTGGAATCGGGACCGCGCACCAGACGAGACACCGCGCCACCTGCGTCCCGGCCGTGCCGCCTTCGAGCCTTTCTTGTGCACAATGTGGTTGACAGCATCCAATGCCGCAACGGAGTCGGATTCGATCACGGCCTTCGTCGCACCTACCTTGAGCAGGTACTTTAAGGCTAGCGTAAGCGCTTCTAGTTCCAGTTCGTCCGTGCTGGCTTTCGTCTCACGGGTCCGCAGGCGGTAGTCACCGTTTCCCGCCACGAAACACATCGAGCCCTTGAATACGGTATCGGAGGAGGCATCGGTAGCGATGCGCACCACCGCGCCCGCCGGCCACGACGTTGTGTGCGAGAAGTTCGGCCACCATTTAGCCTCTGGCGTTTCGACCTTGTTGGCTTCCTTCTGTTTTGGGGCCTCGCCCAGCTTGCGCGCCTTTCGTGCGGTCAGGCCAGCTTGTTTGCGGCGTGCGGAGCTCGCGCTTGCCGATGCCCGATTCTCCCCCGCAAAGCTCCCCGTCACCGTATAGCCGCGCTTCTCGAGTGCCGCTCGCAGCGCATTTTGCCTGCGACCAGTGACAATCCAAGTGCTCCCATCGATCCCGCGCAGGGCGCGCTGTAGCTCGCTTACTGCAACTTTGACGATATCGCCCTTTTTAATCTGGCCTTTGCGCACGAAGCGTGCCTGCGGGGTGTTGACCGCGATGACCCAGCCCTCGATGGTTCCGTCCTGCGCTGAATCCCAGCGTTCGTCCCACAGGGCGATTGCCACATGGACCGGAGCAGACACCATGTTCTTGGTGATTTTGCGGGTGCCGTAGGTGCGCGATTGCGTACCGGTGAGTGCAGAGAGTTCGAGGGGTTCCATTGGTTCTAGTAAATCACGCCCCATTCCAGCGGTGAACTGCACGCGCCTGTAGTGGACTCGATTCGTGACTGTTCGCGATAGTTCTAGGACTCGTTGCGGCCAGTCTCGCAACAGTGCCACAAAAGAGCTGTGCAACGGATTGTTCAGGAAGCTGCGCAAAGGCCCCTTCAGGAAGCTCCGAAATGGGCTGTGCAAAGGCCCCTTCAGGTTGCTCCGCAACCGGTTGCTCAAAGGCCTCTTTAGGTTGCTCCGCAAAAGTGCAGGGTCCCATGCAACATTTGAAGAAGATTTGCGATATTTGAGGCGCTAGTTTGCTCAGTTATTGCAGTGGAGGATGACCATAGGAGGCTGACCATAGGAGGCTGACCCTCCAACCCCTGACTGAAAGCGGCCGACTACCTAGCCTTCCGCAACAGATGCTGGCCGTCCGCTCCGTGGACCGTCACCCGTTCGGTGCAGATTGCCGGCGGAGAGCTCAGAATGTGACCATTTGGAGCATCACGCCCGGCAGTTTCTCTAGGAAGCCGCGAAGATAAAGAGCATGTTAAATCATGAGTTAATTAATCTTCGTTACGCAGGTTCAACTAGTCCTTACTATCCCGCGCTGTACACGGGCGAATTAAAGCGAGTCGCTCCATGGATTGCAGTGAAAACAACGACGTGGGAAAGCTGGCCATGGCATAAGCAACAGCTTGCCCTTACTTTAGCGGCCGGCCTAAGTGCGCACCGAGCGTCATTGGTGGCTAAGTCGGCTGCGCGTATTTGGGGAATTTGGGTAATTCCGCGGAGAAATGAGGTCGTCGAACTCGCTTCACCTTCAGGAAGTATCCCACCGAAAACGCACTGGCCGCGAAAGTACTACCGAATGTCACGTATAGGGGAGACATCGGTGGAAAGGTCTGGGGTTCGGGTGACGAATCCGGCGCGGACGTGCTTGGATATCGCCAGGCTACATGGGTTTGCGGAGGGGCTTGTTGCGGTCGATTCCGCATTGCGTGCGGGCCTAGTTTCGGTAGAAGAACTAAAGGAAACCCGGGCAGTAATGGCTCGGATGAAGGGGCCTCTCCCCATGAAAATGGTGGTGGAGCATGCGTATGCCGGTTCTGAATCACCGTACGAGTCGCTGTTGCGGGCGTTAATTATTGAAAAGATTCCCTCGGCCACTGTGTACCCACAATTTCGCGTATTGGGAAAGTACCGGGCTGACTTATGCATCGATGGGTGGCTCATTATTGAGGTCGACGGGGATACCAAGTACGACGGTACTTATGGGAAAGCGCCGGAAACAGTGGTCAAGGAACAGATGCGCCGGCAACGAGAAATCGAAAACCAGCGATTTACGGTATTGAGGTTTGGGCCAAAAGAGCTGGTTAATGACCCGAATAGGGTCGTAGAGACAATAGTTGAATACCTGGGGCGAAAGACGGGAAAAGTAGCGTAGATCACCCCCGTGGTACCCCTAGCTATAGATGTTGTTGAACAACCTCCGTAATAGCAATTATGATGATGCGAATCATAATTAAGAGAGACCGGCGTCACGAAAGGTGAGACTAGTGAGTGCTGAAAAACAGGCTTCCGCCCCGTCACCGGCGGGGGCGGAGGCGGATGCGAAAACCCCGCCCAAGGGCATTGGCGCCATGGCGGGAGCCATGTTCCTCATGGCTACCTCGGCCATTGGCCCGGGCTTTTTGACCCAGACTTCGGTCTTTACCGTCCAGATGGGCGCTTCTTTTGCCTTCGCTATCGCGCTGTCCATCTTGGTGGACATTGCCATCCAGCTCAATGTGTGGCGCGTGCTCTGCGTGACGGGAATGCGCGCCAATACCTTGGGCAATACCGTCCTGCCCGGTCTAGGTTGGGTGCTCGCCGGCTTCGTCTTTTTCGGCGGGGCGATTTTTAATATCGGTAATATCGCCGGCGCAGGCTTGGGCTTGAACGCGATGCTGGGCATCGATGCGCGCATCGGCGGCGTCATTGCGGCGGCGATTGCGGTGTTTATCTTCCTCTCCCGCCGCGCTGGAATGGCGCTGGACCGCCTCGTGGCCGCCCTGGGCGCGGTGATGATCCTGCTCATGTTGTACGTGGCCATCGTCAGCCAGCCGCCGGTAGGGGAGGCGCTTAAGAATACCGTCGCGCCGGGGGAAATCGATTTCTTCGTCATTACCACCATCATCGGCGGCACCGTCGGTGGCTATATCACTTTTGCCGGCGCGCACCGGTTGATCGATGCGGGCTTATCTGGCGTTGAAAACGTCAAGAACATTACGCGGACTTCCGTCAGCGGCATCATCGTTACCGGCATTATGCGCATGCTGCTCTTCTTGGCGGTGTTGGGCGTGGTGGCCACGGGCGTCACGCTAAAGGAAAATAATACTGCCGCCGATGCCTTCTATCATGCAGCTGGTGAATTCGGCCTCCGCGCATTCGGTATGGTGCTGTTTGCCGCAGGCCTATCTTCCGTCATCGGTGCCGCTTATACCTCGGTGTCCTTCGTGACCACCCAGGAAACCCCGGCCCGGACCCGCAATATCTTCACCGTTATCTTCATTACGGTTTGTACGATCATTTTTGTACTAATCAACTCCGCACCGCAAAAGCTCTTGATCTTCGCCGGTGCGATTAACGGGCTCATCCTTCCCATCGGCTTCGCGCTGGTGATGTGGGTGGCCTGGCGCCGCAAGGACCTGCTGCAGGGCTATGAGTACCCAAAGTGGCTGCTTATCCTTGGCAGCCTGGCCTGGTTGCTGACCATTTTCATCGGGCTTCGAGCAGTTTCAGGAATTACAGCGATATGGGCATAATGCAGACGCCAGAAGAGGTACGCGAGTTTGCGCGCACCCACGAGATGACCACCACCGCCGGGCACGCGCAGGGCTACATGCAGGCCAACCTGCTCTCGCTGCCCAGCGAATACGCCTTCGACTTCCTCCTTTTTGCCCAGCGCAACCCCAAGCCGTGCCCCATCGTCGGCGTGCTTGAGGCGGGCCAGTACACCTCGGATCTGCTACCTGGCGGCGATATCCGCACCGATATCCCGGCCTATCGCATCTTTGAGCATGGTGAGCACACGGCCACGCTTGCCGATGCCACCTCCCATTACACCCCCGACATGGTCAGCTTCCTTATCGGCTGCTCGTTTACCTTTGAAACGGCGCTGGTGGATGCGGGCATAGAGATCGCGCATATCAAACAACAGCGCAATGTGCCGATGTACCGGACGAATATCCCCACTACTCCTGCGGGCATATTTTCCGGACCGATGGTGGTATCGATGCGCCCGATTCCGGCATCGCAGGTCTCCGATGCGGTGCGCATTACCTCCCGCTATCCGTCCGTGCACGGTGCGCCGGTGCACGTGGGGGACCCAGCGGCCATCGGCATTGCGGATTTAGCGCACCCAGACTTTGGTGATGCGGTGGACATTCCAGAAGGTTGCCTGCCCGTCTTTTGGGCGTGTGGGGTTACTCCGCAGGCCATCGTGATGGAATCAAAGCCAGAGCTGGCCATTTCCCACGCGCCGGGCAAGATGCTGGTGACCAATACTCGCGATGCGGAGTATCTCATCCCTTAGGCATTGACCCCGCCACCTTCTTAGTCCGTGAAGGACAAGATGGTATCGCAGGTTTCTAAGAGGCTATCGCGCAACTGCGTGGTGGCCTCTTCGCGTTTTCCGTCCGCGATGAGCGTGGCCACATCCACATTGTTTTGAATGTGATCGGCGTGCAGTCGTGGGTAGCGGGGAATGACTAATAAGAAGGTAAGCCGCATGCGCGCGAGCAGGTTGCTCATCTGCTCATCCAAGGTGGGGGAATCAAGCCCTGCTACCAGTGCTTGGTGGAAGCGCTGGTTAATGGAGGAGACTTCCTGGTGCTTTTCACGTCTTGCACACTCGAAGGCGGAGGAGGCGAGGGAGATGAGCGAGGGGGCATCGGCAAACGCGCCCCACCGCGCGGCAGCTGGCTCGATGGCGGCGCGGGCGGCGAATAAATCGCGGATATAGGCGGCATCCGGGGTGGCGATGAAGACGCCGCGGTGGGGGATGCGCTCGACCAGGCGCTCGGCGGTAAGCGTGGTGAAGGCCTCGCGGAGGGTATTGCGGGAGCAACCGAATTGCTCGGCCACCTTTACCTCGCTGAGCTGCTCGCCGGGCTGAAAATTGCCGGCCGATATCTCTTGGCGCAAAGCGGTGGCGACGGACTGGGAAAGCATGACCCTCACCTTACTGAATGGGTGAGGCGTCAACGGCCATTCCGTATGACTTAAAGATCTAAAAGTTCTAAAGAGGCGGCGAAGTTCTAAAGGATCTAAACTGAAACCATAGTTCTAAAGGATCTAAATGGAAGGTCTGGCATAGTGATTCCGGATAAGAATCCTTTTCGCCCCAGTTTTGGCGCGTCGCCGGTGCAGCTGGCCGGGCGCGAATTTGAAATCAGCTCGTTTAACTATGGGCTCGTGGGCGGCGTGGGCGCCATGCAGCGCGCCTTACTTGTCAGCGGTACGCGCGGGGTGGGCAAAACCGTGTTGCTCAATGAGTTTGAAGAATCCGCGCGCCGTCTGGGGTGGGTTGTCATCCGCGCCTATGCGGATGCCCAGATGGTAGCGCAGCTACGCGATTCCACGATTCCGGAAGCCATAGAGGAGCTGGACTATACGGAGAAGACGGGCCGCAAGATCACGGGATTCTCTGTGGCGGGCGTGGGATCTGTAACGACGCAATTGCCCCATAACCAGGCCCAGCCCAGCTTGGTCTCGCGGCTGCGCAGCCTTCTGAAGGCCGCGCGTGCGCATGATGCGGGCGTCTTGTTGACGGTCGATGAGGTGCAAGCGGCTTCCGTGGACGAGCTTGCGCAGCTGGCCACCGCCATCCAGGATCTCATTCGGGACGAGTACGACATTGCCTTCGCCGCCGCGGGATTGACCTTCGGGGTAGAAGAACTATTGGAGCACGAAGGCACCACCTTTTTGCGCCGCGCTCAAAGGCTGGATTTGGGGCTGCTTGATGATGCCACCGTAGCCGATACCCTGCGTAGCACCGCCACCGCGGCTGGGCGCGGTTTCAACGAGCGCGCTCTAGAAGAAGCGACCGCATTGGTACAGGGGTATCCGTACCTATTGCAGTTGGTTGGCGCTTTGGCGTGGACCCGCGCGGTACTCGATGGGGCGGATGCCATCGAAGAGCGCCACGTGTCCTCGATTGCGCGCGAGATTCCAGCGCATATGGGAAACCAGGTGCACAAGATTGCGTTGAAGAATGTTCCTGACGCCCAGCGCGCTTTTCTCAATGCCATGGCGGAGCTGGAAGCCGAACACGGGGCTGATATTCCCACCGGTGCCATCGCGGCGCACCTGGGCAAGAGTCCCAATGCCATTTCCATGGCCCGCAAGCTGCTTTTAGAGCGCGATCTCATCGCCAGCCGCCGCTATGGAACCGTGCATTTCCTCTTGCCTTACCTGGGTGAGTATCTGCGCGGCCAGGCACCCAGGTAGGCAGCACGCGCTAGTCGATGGTCGCAATCACCGTCGCGGAATCCAGGCGGTCGCCCTCCTCGGCGAGGATCTTGATGGTGCCGCCGCGCGGGGCCTTGATGGCAGATTCCATCTTCATGGCCTCGACCGTGGCGATGGAATCGCCCTCGGAGACGCTATCGCCATCGGATACATTCCAGGCCACGAGGTTGGCCTCGAAGGGGGAGGTGACCGCGTTATCGTCGGTGGACTGCGCCCCGGCCGTCGAGGGGGCGGTGGCGGTGGCACCAGAGTCACCCACGGCGCCCGAGCCGGTACCGGCGCCTGCGAGGAAGTCCATGGGCACGCCGATATTGACGAGCTTGCCATCGATTTCTACCGCGACCGTCCGGCGCTTGGTATAGATGGCCTCGACCTTGTCTACCTGGTTGGCAGCAGAGGGCCGGTAGTTGTGATCAAGCCAGTCAGTAAAGACGCCGATTTCGCTGGCACCGGCATCGGCCTCAGCGGAAGACGCGGTGCCAATAAGCGCGGACTCGTCCATCATGTCGCGGTGGAAGGGCAGCACGGTGCGCACGCCGGAGACGTCGAACTCGCGCAGCGCCTGGCGGGAACGAGCGAGGGCTACCTCGCGCGTGGGGCCCCACACGATGAGCTTGGCAATGAGCGAGTCATAGTACGGCGGAATAATGGAACCCGAGCGGACAGCCGAATCGACGCGGATGCCGGGGCCGGTGGGCGGCTCGAAGGAGACGATGGTACCGGGGCAGGGGGCAAAACCGTTGAGGATATCTTCGGCATTGATGCGAAACTCGAAGGCGTGGCCGGTGGAATCCGGATCCTCAGAGATGGACAGGGGCTCGCCCGCGGCGATGCGGAATTGCTCGGCGATGATATCGGTGCCGGTCACCACCTCGGTTACGGGGTGCTCGACTTGGACGCGGGTATTGACCTCCAAGAAGGAGATGGTGCCGTCCTCGGAAACGATGTATTCCACGGTGCCGGCGCCGGTATAGCCCACGTGGGAACAGATGGAGCGGGCGCCTTCGATGATGCCGGTGCGCTGGGCATCGGAAAGCGCGGGCGCAGGGGCCTCTTCGATGAGCTTTTGGAAGCGGCGCTGGGTGGAGCAATCGCGGGTGCCCAGCACGCGGACGTTGCCGTGGGTATCCGCCAGGACCTGCGCCTCCACGTGGCGTGGGTGGGTCAGGAACTTCTCCACGTAGCACTCGGCGCGGCCGAAAGCCTCCATGGCCTCGCGCCCGGCGGAGTTGAACGCGCCCTCGATCTCATCCATGGAATCCACGACCTTAAGGCCGCGCCCGCCGCCGCCATAGGCGGCCTTGATGGCAATCGGCAGGCCGTGCTCCTCGGCAAAGGCGCGGGCCTCCTGCCAATCATCAATGGGATCGGAGGTGCCCGGAGCCAGGGGCGCGCCGACCTCTTCGGCCACGCGGCGGGCGGCAATCTTATCGCCCAACAGCTCGATGGACTCCGGGGAGGGGCCGATCCAGATCATGCCGGCATCGGTGACGGTGCGGGCAAAGTCGGCGTTTTCGGAGAGGAAACCGTAGCCCGGGTGGATGGCATCGGCGCCGGCGCGCACGGCGATATCCAGCAGCGCCGGGATATTCATGTAAGTATCGGCGGCGGTATTGCCGGGCAGCGCATAGGCTTCATCGGCAACCTGGGTGTGCAGGGCGCCGGCGTCGGCCTCGGAATAAATGGCGATGGACTTAATGCCCAAGTCGCGGGCCACGCGGGCGATGCGCACGGCGATTTCGCCGCGGTTAGCAATGAGGACGGTTTTAATCTGCATTTTCTTCTCCAGTATTTAAAGCTTGGGGTGTCACGAGGCGGAAGGTCACGCGTGCGCCGGGCGGAAGCTGCGCGGCGATGTCGATATCTTCTTCCAGCACGGTGGCGATGACGGGGTAGCCGCCGGTGACGGCGTGATCGCGCAGGAAGACCACCGGTTTGCCGTTCGGCGGGATCTGGATGGAACCGGCCACCATTCCCTCAGAGGGCAGCTCGCCGTCTTTGACGCGCTGCACGGTGATTTCGGGAGCCCCTGCGCTGTCTTTAGCCCCGGAAAGCCGCAGGCCAACGCGGTTGGAATCAGAGGAAACGACCCATTCGGTATCCAGGAAGGTGGAGATATTATCGCCAAACCAGTCATCGCGCGGGCCCAGCACGCAGCGCAGCGTCGCGCGCGTTTTTCCGGCGGAGTCAGCGGATACGCGCAGGGGGTTGACCAATTGCGCATCCGTCATGCCGGTTGAGCGCGGCAGCACGCCGATGACATCGCCAGTGGTGACGGGATCGGGGCCGAGGCCGGAGAGGACGTCGGTGGCAGAGGAGCCGAGCTCGGATTCGGCAATGATGCCGCCGCGAATGGCCACGTAGTTGCGCATACCCACCGTTGCGGCACCGACCGTCACAGTCTGGCCGGCGGTTACGAGCACCGGGCGGGCGAGGTGCACGGGCATCTCACCCAGGCGGACGCGGGCAGTGGCGCCGGTAACGCAGATGACGGTATCGGTAAGCGCGCGCAGCTTAATGCCGCCGATATTTTCTAGCACCGTCGCGCCCCGCGGATTGCCCACGGCAACGTTCGCGGTCGCCGCGGCGGCGTGATCGGCGGCACCGGAGGGCGTCACGCCGAGGTCGCCCACGCCGGGGCGGCCTAAGTCTTGATAGAGCGTGAGCAGGCCGGCATCGAGGACCTCCATGCGGGGCAGGCGGGCCGGCGAGCGCTTGGATTCCGCGCTGCGATCCACCAAGTCCGGCAGCTCGTCCACGGCGCGGTAGCGCACCCGGTCACCGGGCTGCACCAGCGCGGGTGGGTTCGCGTGCGAATCCCACATCGGGGTATTGGTGGTGCCGAGCAGCTGCCAGCCGCCTGGCGAAACGCGCGGGTAGACCGCGGAGAACTCACCCGCGATGCCCACGGCGCCAGCCGGAACGGCTGTGCGCGGATCGGAGCGGCGTGGCACGGCCTTGGCTTGGGCCGGATAGGAAGGCGCGCAGTAAGTAAAGCCGGGGGCAAAGCCACCAAAGGCGGCGGTCCATTCGGTAGAGGTATGCCAGTCAATCAAGGCCTCGCGCGACATGCCGAGGAGCTCGGCGGCGGCGTCGACATCGTCGCCATCGTAAAGCACATCGATATCGACCGTGCGCGCTTCCTTAGCAGTAGCGGCGGCAGGGGAGAAGTCCGTCAGAAACTCTGCGGCCGCGCGCGCGGAATTCGGCGCCTCAAAGGTAATGAGCAACGTGGTGGCAGCGGCGATGCAATCCACCTGATTCTTGAGCGGTTTAGCGGACAGTGCCGCATGCCACGCCATGACCTGCTCAAGCCCGTCCAAATCAATGAGGAGGGCGCGGGTGCCAACGAAGTGAATATGCGGCATTAGATAAAGCTCCGAATGTCGATTCCTTCCGCGCTGAGGCGCTCGACCACACCGCGCAGCAGTTTCACGGAGCCCGGCGAGTCACCGTGGGTGCACACGGACTGGGCATCGACATCGAGCGTGGTGCCATCGATGGCGGTAATGGAGCCGGTGTGGGCGACTTCGAGCACGCGCTTGACGACATCCCCTTCATCCCCCATCACCGCATTGTCCTGCTTGCGTGAGACCAGCGTGCCATCGGGGTTGTAGTTGCGATCCGCGAAGGCCTCGCGGATGACGGTGAGGCCTTGTGATTCTGCAATATCGACGGCGAGGCCGCCTGGCAGCAGCATCACGGGGAGGTCACCGAAGGCCTTAATACCTGCAATAACTCCCTTGGCTTGTGCCTCGTCCTTGACGATGGTGTTGTACATCGCGCCGTGCGGCTTCACATAAGACACCCGCGTGCCATTGGCGCGCGCCAGCGCATCGAGCGCACCAATTTGGTAGGTGACCTCGTCCGCGAGCTCCGCTGCGTTGTAGTCGATGAAGCGGCGGCCAAAACCGGCCGGATCGTTATAACCCACGTGTGCTCCGACCGTTACTCCCGCACGCGCCGCGGATTTAAGGGTCTGCGCAATGGAGTGCGGATCACCGGCGTGGAAGCCGGTGGCGACATTGGCGGAGGAGACCATCTCCAGCATCGCGGCATCATCGGCTACCGGGTTGCCGGCGGTGGTTTCACCCAAGTCCGCGTTGAGATCAATGTGGAGCGAAGCCATTCAACACCATCCTTAATTGTTGAACAATAAGTGTGGATCCAAGTGTAACCCGTGCCACTGCCATTTGTGAAGACGGTTACTTTTTTGGGGGCGCGTATCCAGCCATCTGAATGCCCCCTCGGTGGTGATTTCTGGGAGTGTCCAAAGCGTTCGGGTCCTTGTGTTGTCGGTGGGGTGCTTGCGAGGTGACGGAGAGGTCCACACCCTCGTATCTCAATAAGTGGGACTAGTTGCCCGTCCTGTGGAATAGGAGTGTAAACTTTTCCTCGAAAGCGGCCTACACCCCTGGCCATTCCCCGCCATGCTCCACCCATAAGCAGTGGCATTCGATACCGCACGTGAGACTTCCGCTATGTCTTTACAAGCCGTAACTGTCATCGTTCTCATCGCCATCTTTCTGCTGGGGACGCTGCGCAATATCAACCTAGGAATACTTGGCTTAGCCGGCGCTTTTCTCGTTGGTTACAAGCTGCCTGCATTTAATGAGGATGGCGCAGATCCGCTCGATTCCATCTTCGCGGGTTTCCCAGTGGACCTCATGTTTGCCCTGATGGGATTGACGTATCTCTTTGGGTTTGCACAGCACAACGGCACTATTTCCCTGTTACTGAACTGGTGTATGCGGTTGGTGCGCGGTAACCGGGCGGTCATGCCGTGGATCTTCTTCGTCATTACTGGTGCCTTCATGTCTATCGGCGCCATCTTTTGTATCGGTGTCATTTCCCCGTTGGCGCTGCCTTTCGCTCGCCGCTATCGAATCAATCCGCTCATGATGGGCATGATGGTCGTCCACGGTGGGATGGCGGGATTGCTTTCACCGCTGAGTGTCTACGGCATCTTTGTTAACGGCACCATCCAGAATGCAGGCCTCGAGGCATCGCAGACCCTGCTCTTTATTATTGCCATGCTCTTTAATGTCCTCATGGGCCTTTTGGTTTATATCTTTTTGGGCGGGCGAAAACTCATCGGGCAGCAGTGGGATGCGTCGATGGAAATCCGGTCAGAAGGTGACCAAGAAGAGGGTACATCCACACAGGTACAACCATTCCAATGGCTAACCCTTGCTTCGCTGGCAGGACTAGCCGTAGGGGCTGGGATTTTCAACCTTGATATTGGCCTGCTTTCCATCATCTTGGGAGCAATTCTGGCGGTGATTAAACCTGGCGAGTCGGTCAAAGCGCTTAATAATGTCTCTTGGGGAACGATCGTCCTAGTGGGTGGCATGGTGACATATATCGAGGTTCTTGAAGCCGCCGGTACCGTTGATTCCCTTTCTAGGGCCATTACCGCGCTTGGCGCGCCAGCCCTTGGGTTATTGCTTATGTGCTACCTTTCGGGAATCGTCTCAGCGCTTGCTTCCTCCATCGCCACCATCGGAATTGCAATGTCTATGGCCACGCCTTTCTTGACCGACGGCACCTTGCCGGTTGTTGGTACCGCAGCCGCTATCGCCATTTCCGCCACCGTCGTAGACGTGAGTCCCTTTTCTACGAATGGCGCAATGGTGCTTGCCAATGTCCATCCCGGGCAGCGCGATCGCGTTTTCAAACAGATGCTGATTTATTCCGGCGTCGTCATCGCCTTCAGTCCGCTTATGGCGTGGTTGCTGGTCTTCTTACCTTTTTAAAGTACAAAGTTCTGGCCGCGGGTTAAGTACTTACAGCCCTTTGCGATGCTCCATTTGTGCCCCTCATCCGGTAAGAGATAGGACAAATTTCCGGCTTAAGCCCAGCGTGTGAGTGAATTTTGAATGAAAGCGACATATGTGATGTGTATTACTGTATGCTGCGATTTATTATGTTGAATTCACCCATAGGAGCGTGTCAAGTTGTTTGTGTGTGGGGCTAGGTTTATAGGTATTTGTCGAAGCGGGCGGGAAAGGCTACGGCCATT
>NZ_JBEHFV010000009.1:0-79159 GCF_040225855.1 Corynebacterium sp. KPL2850 | reverse complement strand
TGGCATGGTGGAAAGGTACCTCACTTCCCCAGCGAGATGCTGGTTTCAAGGTGTCCACCATCTGGGGGTCAGGTCCAATAGACAAGAGGGAAATTTGCGGAGAATCCGGCGTATCTTTCGCAATTAGTTCCAATAATTAACGCCGATCCGGAGTCAATTAAGTGGACTACACACTCATCTCTGCGGTGATACCGTGCGCGGTTCAACGCGGGAAGTTCTACTCTGGTTCTGCAAAAGAAGGCTTGTGTTTAGATAGCCTATGAGCGGGCTATTGGGGCATCGGCAAGCAATGCTTATTGCAGGGCCGAGGTCAGCCGCATGACGTTATCGACGTAGCGGCGGACAAAACCGCGCTGGTTCCACTCCTCGAGGGTGAGCTCATGGCAGACCGCGCGGTAATTGGCAGCGAGCTGGTTGAACTGGGCGAGGAGATCGCCCTTGGCCACGAGCATAGTGGTCTCATAGTTGAGACCGAAGGAGCGCGGGTCCATATTGGATGAGCCGAACATGCACAGCGGATTGAACTCCTGGTCATCCGGATCCGTGATGATGAACTTGGAGTGCAAAACATACGGGTAGGGGAATTGGTAGATATGCACCCCGGCCTCAAGCAGCGCCTGGTAATAGGAAGACTGGGCGTGGTTGACCATGAATTGGTCCGCGGTGTCGGAGACATAAAGTTCCACATCCACCCCGCGGTAGCAGGCGGTGGTGACGGCCTCTAAGAGGGATTCATCCGGCACGAAATACGGTGAGCACAGCACCAAGCGCTGCTTGGCGTGGTGCACCAGGGAATTAAACATGCGCAGGTTGGGCTCGGTGGTATAGCCGGGGCCAGATGGGATCATCTGCAGGTAGTTGGCGTCGACTGTTTGGGCATCGTCATAGGGCAGCTCATCTAGCGGGAGGTTTTCGCCGGATTCGGTGTACCAATCCACCGCGAAGACCGCGGTCATGGCGGTGACGATGGGGCCAGACAGTTCCACCATGTAATCGATCCAGAAGCGGTCCTTGGTTTTATATTGGCGCTTGATCAGGTTGATGGAGCCGATAAAGCCCACCTCGCCATCGATGATGACGAGCTTGCGGTGGTTGCGCAGATCCGGGCGGCGGAACCTGCCCTTGTGCAGCTGGATGGGCAGCATGAGGCGCCAATCCACGCCGATTTCTGTGAGCCTATCCCCCAGCGAGGAGTAGCCCTTGTACTTAAAACTGCCAATCTGATCCAGCAATAGGCGGACCTTGACGCCGCGGGCGGTGGCGCGGGCGAGGGCCTGGAAAAATACATCCGTGGTCTCGTCCCAGGATTGGATATAGACCTCGATGGAGACGTACTTTTCGGCGCGGTCTACGGCCGCGGCGATGGCGCGAATGCATTCATCATAATCCGCATGCAGGCCCAGATTGTGGCCAATGAGCGCCGGAAAGCCGGTCAGTTCGCGGTTGAGTTTGATGACGGATTCCACCTCCGCCGACAGGATGCCCCTGGGATGATCCGGGGTGCGGGCGGAAATATCCTCAAGGCGTTCATTGGCCTCTTGCTGGATGCGGTGGCGGCGCCGGTTGATATACGGCGAGCCCATGAGCAAAAACAGCGGCAGGCCAATGACGGGCAGCACCAGAATGGCCAGCAACCACGCGGTGGAATTGGAGGGCCGGCGGCCTTCTGGCACGAAGCCGACGGCGATGATCTTGATGGAATAATCAATGATAAGGAAGATCAGCTGCCAGAAGCTGAGATCGAGCGACCAGGTCATTTAACGCACGGAATCGAAATCGGGCAGATCGAAATCTGCACTAAGCGGGCAGTGATCGGAGGTCTTTTCGCCAGCGCGTTCTTCCATGTCTACGTGCGCGCCGGTGACGTGCTTGGCCAGCGGCGGCGAGGCCAGCTGGAAATCGATGCGCATGCCCTCGTTCTTGTGAAAGCGCATTCCCTTGTAATCAAAGTAGGTATAGCGCTGGTCTTCGGTAAAACGGCGCGTGACCTCTTCGAGGCCGGCCTCTTCGAGCATCTGGAAGGCGGCGCGCTCGGGTTCGGTGACGTGTGTCTTGCCACGGAAGGCCTCGATATTCCACACGTCCTCATCGCGCGGGGCGATATTGAAATCGCCGGTTAGAAGCAGCTTGGATTGGGCGCGGCCCGCGGCGTAGTGGGAGAGCTGGTAGAGAAAGTCCAGCTTGTAGTCATAGTGGCGGTCGGTGATTTCGCGGCCGTTGGGGATATACAGCGACCAGATTTCTACCCCGCGGATGCGCGCACCAAGCGCCCGGGCCTCGCGGTCCTGGGGCTTTTCTGGGTCCTTGGCAAAGCCGGGCTGGTGGGGGAATCCAGTAAAGACTTCTTCCGGTTCCTCCTTGGAAATGATGGCCACGCCATTCCATTGGTTGAGGCCATGGCAGGTGACATGGTACCCGGCATCCTCGAAGGCCTCGCGGGGAAATTTATCGTCCTTGACCTTGGTCTCTTGTAAGCAAAGCACGTCAATGTCGTGCGTGTGGAGAAGATCCAGCGCCCGCTGGATGCGGGTGCGAACGGAGTTGATATTCCACGTGGTGATGCGCATGGATAATACAGTACCGCGCGGGCAATGGCCCGGACTAGTCCAGGCTGCGGCCGGCGGGCTAGGCGGACTAACCCAGCTGGGGCTAGCCGCGCAGCTGGGCGTAGATCTGACGGTGCTGCTCGATGAAGCCCAGCTTTTCGTACAGGCGAATGCCGGCGGTATTAGAAGCCAAGACGTCGAGGTAGGCGTGCTTTGCGCCCTGCTCGCGCCCCCAGCGCAGCATGTGCTGGCCCAATAGGGCGCCCAAGCCTTGGCGGCGATGCGAAGGTGCTACTTCCACGGCGGAGTATCCCAGCCAGGCGGTACCGTCGCCGGATTCGGTGATGGTGCCGCGGGTGATGGCAACGGTCTCGCCGTCAATAACGAGCCGCCCAAAGCCCATCGTGCCCTCGATGCGGGCGCGCAGGTACTCCAGGGCCTGGGCAGGTAGCGCCTGGCCGCGGAAGTGGTACATCTGCAGCCACGCCTCATCGGGTTGGGCATCGATGCGGAACTCCGCGCCGCTGGGGTGCGAACCCGGGACCTCGGCGGATAGAGCCGCGAGATCGCGCAGGACCATGACGAGGATTTCGGGTTCGGTCTCCCAGGTGGCATCGGCAAGCAGGCGCTCTGCGGGCTTGCCAATACGCTCCGGGATGAGCAGGCGCACCGGGAGATCGTGGCGGCGGTAGAACTCCGTGATTTCCTCCAGCGGGACCGGGTTAAAGCCCGCAGAAGGCCCGAGCGGGACGGCCGAATTAGACCGGCCCGTCACGCCATCGCCGGCGCGCATGAGCCAGGAGCCGTCCGAGGTCCACGTGTGCTCCTTGCCAGGAAAAGCCTGGGCAGTGGCGTATTCGACGGCGCGAATATCGGAATTGCGCACCATGCGCGGCGAAAGCCGCTTTATAATCTTCAGCTGCTCGGGCGCGATCTCCACGGCCTCGAGGTCAGAGGGGTAGCCGCCGACCTGCTGCGGGCGGATGACCAGCGGCTCGAGGCTGAGGACGTGGCCAATGACATCGCTGTGCACATCGCCAAAATCGCGCCGGGCCACGACGCGATCGCCTACCTGCACGTCATCGGAACGAAAGATGCGAGACATGATTAATCGTCGTGCCCGAAGGGATCTTCGTCTTCACCCGGCATCCAGGTGTAGCCCGGCTCGGTCCAACCATGGCGCTTAATGGCCTTCTTTGCCTGGCGCTTGTAGCGGCCGATGAGGGTATCGGTGTACACGTAACCATCGAGGTGGCCGGTCTCGTGCTGCAGGCAGCGGGCGAAAAAGCCGTAGCCTTCCACGGTGATGTCGTTGCCGTGCTCGTCCTTGCCGGTCACGCGCGCCCAATCGGCGCGGCCAGTGGGAAAGCCCTCGCCCGGCACGGAGAGGCAGCCTTCGTCATCGGAGCCGTCATCGGCAGGCATGGTCTCTGGAATCTCGGAGGTTTCCAGCACCGGGTTGATAACGCACCCCTTGCGCATGCCGGCCTTATCGGCGGGCAGCTCGGTGCCATCCGGGCCTTCGGTGTCGGGACAGTGGTAGACGAAGAGCCGCTTGCCGATGCCCACCTGGTTCGCAGCCAGGCCCACGCCATGGGCAACGTCCATGGTCTCGTACATGTCCGCGATGAGCTGTTGCATCTCTGGGCTGGAAATCTCGGATTCTTCCACCGGAGTGGTGGGCTGATGAAGCACGGGGTCGCCGTGGATAACGATGGGGCGAATAGTCATGCTCTACAGTTTAGGCATGAACCCCTTGTCTGACCTAGACGCCGCCATCTTAGATTTTGAGGAAACCGCCCCGCGCAGCATTGGCCGCAAGGAAGAGGCCATCCGCGCGCAGCTGGATATCTCGCCGGTGCGCTATCACCAACGGCTGAACCTGCTTCTCGATGCCCCCGCTGCCGCCGAATCCCATCCCCTCCTGGTGGCCCGGCTGAAGCGCCTGCGGGAGGAGCGCGAAAATACGCGGCGCGCCGCGCGGGGAAATACCCCACCGCGTTAGAACTGGCTACTAGTGTTACTGAAGTGACTAAAGAGAATCCGGATAATCTATACGACCAGCAATTCGACGACGCCGCTGGCGATGCCGCCGCGGCCGATTATGGCGATGCTTATTATGACGACGCCTACGACGGCGCTTATGACGATGAGGTAGGCGGCGAAGACGCTGCCGCTGCTGGCGCTGCGGGTGCCGGCGCAGGAGCCGCTGCGGCCGCAACCGGCGGCGGTGGGGGAGGTGCCCACGCCAAGAAGGGCGGTTTACCACTGCGCGGGCTCGCCATGGTGTTGATCGCCGTGGCCGTGATGCTCGGTTTGTGGGGCCTTTACGCCATGACCTCGGAGGACGACGATTCGACCGTCGCTTCCGATTCCGAGCAGTCGAAGTCGGACGGCTCCGCCAATGGCAGCCAAGACGGCAATGGCGCCGGTGGTTCTGCGGCGGATGGCGCGCGCGGCGACGGTTCCCGTGCCGATGGCTCCCGCGACGGGGCAAATAACCAGCCGCCTCGCGAAGGCGAGGGCGATAACGCGCACCCGAACGGCGGCGCCGAGGGCGAGGCTAACCGCGACGCGGGCCGCGA
The DNA here is from genome assembly GCF_040225855.1 of Corynebacterium sp. KPL2850. Lineage (NCBI taxonomy): Bacteria > Bacillati > Actinomycetota > Actinomycetes > Mycobacteriales > Corynebacteriaceae > Corynebacterium > Corynebacterium sp. KPL2850. Next base: position 74,028 of record NZ_JBEHFV010000009.1, on the reverse strand, counting down.
GGACGGTGCGCGCGGCGAAGATTCCGACCGCGCCGGGGATGAAGCGCGGGCCGGCGGCAACGATGCGCCGTCCGCTGCGCGCGACCGCAATGACATTAAGGTCAGCGTGCTCAATAACTCCGGTGAATCCGATAAGGCTAAGAACGAAGCCGATGTGTTGAAGGATGGCGGCTTCAAGGTGGGCTATGTGGGCAACCTGCCAGGCGACGTTTTGACCGTGCCCAAGACCACCGTCTTCTATCCTGAAGGCGATACCTCCGCGGAGTCCCTGGCCAAGGAAGTAGCCGCGCGCTACCAGGCAGAAGTAAAGCCTATGAATAGGGACCTGCCCAAGGAGGCCACCGATGACGGCGCCGTTGTGGTCGCCCTCGCCGTCCCACAGGCCTAAATAAAATTCATGGAATATTACCTCCCTACCCGTTAAGCTGGACCGGTGAAGATTCCGGCAGAAGTATTCGCCCGTTCCCCCGAGCCCACGCTCGGGGTGGAATGGGAAGTCGCGCTCGTGGACCGCGACTCGCGCGATCTCGTCCCGCGCGGGGCTGAGCTCATTGATCTCGCCACTGCCGCCCACCCCGATATTCACGTGGAAAAAGAATTCCTACAGAATACGGTGGAACTAGTCACGGGCATTTGCTCCACGGTGCCAGAAGCCATTGCGGAGCTAGAAACTTCGCTGGCCGCCGTGGAAGAAGCCGCGGCCAAGCTCGGCATCGATGTGTGGGCCTCTGGCGGGCACCCGTTTACGGATTTCCGGGAAAACCCGCTGTCAGATAAACCCAGCTATCAAGAGATCATCGCCCGCACCCAGTATTGGGGAAAGCAGATGCTGTTGTGGGGCACCCACGTCCACGTGGGCATCAGCCACGAGGACCGCGTTTGGCCCATCATCAATGCGCTGATGACGAAGTATCCCCATCTCTTGGCCATTTCTGCATGCTCGCCGGGGTGGGAAGGATTGGACACGGGCTACGCCTCCAATCGCACGATGCTCTATCAACAGCTGCCCACCGCCGGCATGCCCTACCAATTTTTCACGTGGGATGAGTGGCAGTCCTATATGCGGGATCAGGCGATTTCCGGGGTCATTAACCACACCGGCTCGATGCACTTTGATATCCGCCCGGCCTCGAAGTGGGGCACTGTAGAGGTCCGCGTATCCGACGCCACCTCGAACCTGCGGGAGCTATCCGCCGTCGTCGCTCTCACGCACTGCTTGGTCGTGCACTATGACCGCATGATTGATGCGGGCGAGGAGCTACCCGTCTTGCAGCCGTGGCATGTGGCGGAAAATAAGTGGCGCGGTGCGCGCTACGGCATGGATGCCCTCGTTATTACATCGCGCGATACGGACGAGGCTTGGGTCAAAGATGAATTGGCCCAGATGGTAGAAGAACTCACGCCCTTAGCCCGCGAGTTGGGCTGCGCGGAAGAGCTGGCCTTGGTGCACGAAATCATCGACGGCGGCGCCGGATACGAACGCCAACGCCGCCTCTTCCAAGAAACCGGCAGCTGGAGCGATGTCGTCGAAGAAACCTGCCGCGAGCTCCACACCTTCCGGCCGGTGCGCTAATTAGCTAACCGGTCACCGACTAGGCGTGTGCTCAGTGATCGCACGCCTAGAGCCACACCGGAAGTAGCTGGGCGCGGCCGGCGCAGGGTGCGCAGATTGCTGCCGCGCCCCGCTGCTGCGTACCGCTTAGTCGTTATCTAGGGCGTGGCGGCCGCCGGGGGACGGGGGAGCCGGAATATCGGTATAGCCCTCGGTGGACGGAAACTCGCGGGTCTCAGGGTTAAACACCGGGAACTGTGCGGTTTCGTCGGTGGTGGTAGAACCGTGTGCGCCAGAGCCAGACGCGGCAGCGCCGGCTGTCCGGGCGCGGTGCTGTTGGGCGTGCTGCGGCTGAGCAGCACGCTGTGCCGCGTGCCGGCCGCCGCGGGTGTCTTCCTCGCTGGGTTGGGTGCCGGGGATAAATCCCCACAGGGCATAAAAGGCGATGTAAAGGATGCCGGAGGCGGTGAAAAGGAGCATGGCCCAGGGCTGGAAGTCCAACTGGTTCAAAGAGCGGTTGGAGCCTTCGAGCCAGAAGGCTGCGGAGACGTACGGCAGCAGCACCACGCACATGGCCACGAAGGAAATGAGTGCTGCTACTTGCGCGCCGATGACCCCGCGCAAGCGCTTGCCCAGTGCCTGGTTGACGGAGATGAGGACCACGATGGCCAACGGGAAGACCCAGACCCAGTGGTGGTACCAGGAAAAGGGCGAAACCAAGCACGCACTAATGCCGGCAAGGGACATGGCGGCGGAGTTATTCTTGTGCTTCATCGCTGTGCGCAGGGCCAGGCAGGTCAAGACTAAGACCACCGCTACGGCGGCGAGCCACATCCAACCGCCATCGATGCCCCACGCGCGCACCATGATCGAGCGGATGGATTGCGCACCCGGGTTGGTGTGTTCACCCACGCGGGAGGAATTGAAGATGGCATCGGTCCAGAACACCCCGGCATCCGGAATGGTGACGAAACCAATCGCAACGGTCACCGCAAAGGTAAGGACGGAGATAACCGCCTGCCACCAGCGTTTCTGGAATAGGAGCACTAGGCCCATAAAGGCCGGGGTGAGCTTCAAGCCTGCGGCGAGGCCGATGCCAATACCGGGCAGGGCCCTCTTTTTTGGAATGACGTCGAGGGCGACCAAGAACATCAAAAAGACGTTGATCTGGCCGTAGAACAAGGTGCCGTACATCGGCTCCACAGCCGGGGCGCACAGCACTAGTAGGATGGCGACGACCCAGGTCAAAGGCGAAAGTTTGAGGCCGCGCTCGTGGAAGACCATGAGGATGACGGCCAATAAGGCAAGGATGGTGCCGCCTTGCCAGAGGATGATAAGGGGGTCATCGGCAAGCGAAGAAATCCACTTGAACAGCGTGCCGGCAAAGGGCGGGTAGGTAAAAGGAAGGTTGCCAATATAGGCGTTGTCATAAAGGTTGGCGCCGTTGGCCACCTCGCCGCCGGCGAGCCAGTAAATCTTCAGATCCAGCGGCACGCGCCAGATGAAGGCATTGGGACCGTCGTATTGGCTATAGCGGGAGATGCTGAAAATAAAGAAGGCAGCCAGAAGCGTGGCCAGAGTAGGCAGTCCGTATAGCTTTTTCACGGTTAAAGGTGCCTCCTATTTGCGGCGCAGCGAACGGCCGGCGGGGCGGTCATTGCGCGACATCGATTCCTCGGAACCATACAGACCTTCACGGCGTGCAATGCGTGAGGTGCGCTGCGCGGTTACCGGGCTGGTAAACATCGCAAACAGTACCAGCAAAATAAGCATACCCAAATCACCACGCTCGGCCATACTGAAAGATTCGGCGCCGGTAATGCGGATGAACGCACCCATGATGGTGAGGATGAGCCCGGTGGTCTGCGGCTTGCTCACGGCGTGAACGCGGGACATCGTGTCCTTAAAGCGCGCCAGGCCAATGGCGGCGGCGAGGATGAGGAGGCTGCCGCTGATGACGAGGATGAGCGAGAGGATATCGGCGATTAGTGACCAACTCATTGGTTATCCCTCTTCCTAAACCTGGTGACAGACACGGTGGAGATGAAGCCGAGCAGCGCGATGACCAGCATGGCCGAGACCACGGAGGTATCAAGCGACCAGCACATATAGGTCGCCAGCGCGCATTGGAACATGGCGGTAAAACCGTCCATTCCCACCAGCCGGTCGAGGGAATTGGGCCCTACAATAATGCGCCAGACGGTTATTAATACGGAGACCCACAGCAGGAATGCGGGAACCAGCAGGATGGCGTGATAGATCTGCGGATCCATTATGGGTGGCTCCTTTCAAAGATCTCGATCATGGAAGATTCTAGACGGGAGACGGCATCGATTTCGCGCTGGATTTGCGCCTCATCCCGGGCATCCAGGATGTGGATGGTGATCATGCGATTGGCGATGTCAATATCTGTCACCGTTCCACCCGGCTGCAGGTTGTACAGCGTCACCGCGAGGGAGAGGATGAACTCATTTTCCAGGCGCATCGGCAATTCCAGGATGGCGGTTTGAGGCAGAGGCTGCGGCCGGGAGGCCAGCCAGCCCACCTTGAGGGAGGCATAAAATAGCTCCCAGAACCAGCGCAGCATGTACCGCAGGAATTTGCCCCACGCGACTTCGACGCCGGCAATGGGCATCGCCGGCAGCGGCAGGGCGAAGACGATGACTAGGGCGACGAGGAGACCACCAACCACATTGCCCACGGTGAGTTCGCCCATGAGCATGCACCACATGACCGTAATCCAGACGGTAAACCACGGCCGGAAGCGGTAGCGCACACCAGCAAAGCGGCTCTTAGTCATCGCGGGCCTCCTTCTTTTGTGGGGTAGGGCTTTCGTGTGTCCCCGATTTCGCCGGTGCGTCCGATTTTGGCTTTTCCGAGTTCGACGTTTCCGAGTTCGGCGTCTCCGTGGTTGTGGATTTCGGATCGTGGGCCGGGCTGGGATCCGGTAGCCGTTGGCTGCGCTCCTTGTAGGAGTCCGCGCCGCCTTCGTAGCGGTCCTTCTGGTCAAGGTGCCGGGTGGGGTTATCGGCATTTTCGCCCAGTACGGCGTACTGATAAATGGAGGTATCCTGCGCGGATTCGGCAGCGCGGGAGGTGACACCGGAAATCGGGCCGGCGAGGAAGGTAATCGAGGTCGAGGCGATGACCAGCAGCGTCGTGGCGCCCACCATGCCGAACGGCACCCGGCCGACGTCCTGGCGGGAGGAAAACTCGACCTCATCGGTGATATCAGAAAGCGGGGCCGGGCGAGCCAGGGCGACATTGCCTTCGGGGGCATCGGCGCGGTCGCGCTGGAAGCCCTTGGCCCAGACCAGCATCATGACATAAAGGGTCAGCAGCGAGGTCACCAGCGCGCCGCCGATGAGCACCCATGCCAGCCAAGAGCCCTCATTGGCACCCGCCTGAATGAGGATGATCTTGCCCAAAAAGCCAGAGAACGGCGGCACGCCGCCCAGGTTGATTGCCGGGATGAAATACAGCACGGCGATAAGCGGGGCGGAATACATCAGCGAGCCCAGGCGCCGCAGGGAGGACGTACCGGCCTGGCGCTCGATAAGGCCCACGACCAAGAAGAGCGCGGTCTGCACCAGAATGTGGTGGATGGCGTAGAAAATGGCGCCGGATAGCCCCTGGGCGGTGCCCAAAGAGACGCCGAAAATCATATAACCAATGTGGCTGACCAGCGTAAAGGACAGGAGGCGCTTAATATCGGTCTGCGCGATGGCGCCCAAGATGCCCACCAGCATGGTGGCCAGCGCCACCCACATCAGCACGGTATCGAGCCCACCATTGGTGAAGATGGACGTGCGCGCGCGGATGATCGCATATACACCGACCTTGGTAAGCAGGCCGGCGAACACGGCCGTGACCAGCGAGGGCGCTGTGGGATAGGAGTCCGGTAGCCACGCGGCCAGCGGCACCACCGCGGCCTTAATGCCAAAGGCCACGAGCAAGGTGGCGAAGATGGCGGTGCGGGTGCCCTCCGGGATGTCGTGCATGCGTTGGCCAATCTGGGCCATGTTCATGGTGCCGACGGAGGCATAGACATATGCCAGCGCCAGAAGGAAGATCATGGACGAGGCCATCGAGACCATCACATAACCCACGCCGGCGCGAACGCGGCCTGCCGATGCCCCCAAGGTCAACAGCACATACGAGGCCACGAGGAAGACCTCGAAGCCGACGTACAGGTTAAATAGGTCGCCGGCCAAAAAGGAGATATTTACACCCATGGTCAGCAGCATGTAGGTGGGCAAGAAAACCGCGACCGGTTCATCCTTGGTGCCATCGCGCACACCCTGGGAAATGGCGTACCAGATGACGGAGAATAGCACCACAGACGAGGTAAAGAGGATCATCGTGGACAGCCGGTCCGCCACCAACGTGATGCCCACGGGCGCGTCCCAGCCGCCTATCTGCAGGGTCTGTATGCCATGGAAATCCACTATTATGATCAGGCTCGCGTTGACCGCAGCCGTAATCAGCAGGGAGAAAAAGGCGATCTGGCGCTGCACATTAGGCATGCGGGCAAAGAGCAGCGAGAGTGCTGCGGCCACCGCCGGGATGATGATGGGCAGCGGGATAAGCGCGCCGACGTACGGGTACATCGTCTCGGCCGCCTGGTGGAATGGCTCAGTCATCGTCGGCTCCCTTCACCGGCTCCTCGAAGGATTCGGGGCCGAAATTATCGCCCTCCTTGGTAGCCCGCCCGGTGGCGGGGTCATTGGAGGCATCATGATCCGCGCTCGCCGCTGCGCTGCCGGGCTTGGAGGCCTTGGCGGCAATGGCGGTATCTTCGGCGTCATCTTCAATGACGTCGGCGGTGCGGTAGCGGTACTGGCGGTAGGCCAAGGTGAGGATGAAGGCCGTCAGCGCCATGGAAATGACGATGGCTGTAAGGATCATCGCCTGAGTGAGGGGATCCGCAGTATCGCTGCCGTAAGGCTGGGCCTCGCGGCCATCGATGGGCGGTGAGCCCGCCGGGCCGCCGGCCTGCAGCATGAAGAGGTTGGCGCCATTGCCCAGCAAGAGCAGCCCGAGCATCATCTTGGTCATGGCGCGGTCGAGCAAGAGGTAGATGCCCGCAGAAACCATCACTCCGGCGGCGAGCAGGAGGAAGAGGTTGGCTTGCATTTATTTCTCCTTTCCTGCGTTGTCCCCGGAACCTGTGCCGGAGGAGCTCGTTGAGGCTGGTACCTTTTCTTGTTTTTGCGCCCGCTGGGCCTTTTGTTTGGTGCTGCGCTCCCGGTTTTTCCGCGCCAGGGAACGGGCGCGGTCGCGGGCGCGTTGCTTACGCATCTCTTCTTCCTCATCCAGCTTGGCGCCGAGCGAGCTGAGCACGTAGAGCGTCAGCCCCACGACGATGAGGTAGACGCCCAAGTCAAAGACCAGCGCTGAAGGCAGTGAGACCGCGCCGATAAGCGGGATTTCGGGCGAGGTATATCCGCTGGTAAGCGGCGGGTAACCAAAGAACATCGGGACCACCACCGCCAGGGCGGACAAGGTGAGGCCTGCGCCCATGGTGCGCCCGGCATCGATGGGCAGGGCTTCATCGAGCTCCGCGCGGCCACCAGCCAGGTAGCGCAGGATGAGCGCGAGTGCGGCCACCAGGCCACCGGCGAAGCCGCCGCCTGGCGCATTGTGCCCGGCAAAGAAGAAGTAGAACGACAGCGCCATCATGGAGGGGAAGAGCACGCGGGTGGAGACATCGATCATCAGCGAGCGGTTGAGCGCCTGCTCCGATTCCGAGCCCGCGGCTAGCCAGCGCCGGCCAGTGACCTGCAGGGTAGGCCGGCGGCTGTCTCTGGAGAAGGATTGGGTGCGGTAAATCAGGGAGGCCACACCGAGCGCGGCGATGATAATGACTGTGATCTCGCCGAAGGTATCCCAGGCGCGCAGGTCCACCAGCAAGACGTTGACGGCATTGGCGCCGTGGCCGATTTCCTTGGCCAGCTCCGGCATGTACTGCGAGATGGGTTCGGCAGACCGCGCGTTGATGGCGAACATCGCCACGATGGTGACGGTCAGGCCAGTGCCGACGGAGAGCCAGGCGCGCAGGCGGCCCATCTTTGGGTCCTGCTTCCACTCGGTAGACGCCGGGATACGGCGCAGTACCAGCATGAATAGCACCATGATGATGGTTTCTGTGAGCAGCTGGGTTAGCGCCAAGTCCGGGGCACCGTGGATGGCAAAGACGAAGGACAAGGAATATCCGGTAATACCGACGATGATGACGGCGGACAAGCGGTTATCGGTCACCGTCGCGGCAATGGCGGCCACCATCATGATGATGGCGGCGACGACCTGCCAGGGGTTTTCTGCAACCACCATGCGGATATCCGTGAGATCGCCGGTAATCAGCATCGTCAGCGGCAGCACCATAAGGGTAGCGAAGATGACGGTCAGGTTGAGCTGCAGCGAACCGCGCTGGGTAACGGCCGTGGTGCGCAGGGAGAGCTTGCGCAGGGTGGAGATGACCTTGTCGTAGACAGCGTTGGCATCGCCAAGCGCGGGGTACGCAAACTGCCATTGCTCCAGCACCTGGCGGCGCCAGTGAACGATGATTCCGGCCACGATGATGATGGCGGATACGCCCAAGGTCACCGACCACCCGTGCCAGAGGGCGAGGCCCTGGTGCTCGCCTGCCTCGAAGGTGGAATCGAGGTGCTGATCGATGGCCGCCGAGAGCGCCTGCGGCGCGAGGCCAAGCGCGATGGTCAGCGCGGTGAGCACGGCCGGGGCGAGCCACAGGCCCACGTTGACCTTGTGCATCGTGGCCACGGCCTTAGAGACGCCGTCCTTATCGTCCGGCAGGTTCTTGGAGGCAAAAGCACCCCACAAAAAGCGCAGGGCATAGGCCATGGTGAGGATGGATCCTGCCACATAGGCCACCAGGATCATATTGCGCGGCATGCCAATGAGCAGCTCTTCGTGCATGGTGGATTCCAGCACGGCCTCCTTGGACACGAAGCCAAAGAGCGGGGGAACGCCCGCCATGGACAGGGCAGAGATAATGGCGATGCCGTAGAGGAAGGGCTGCCTGCGGCCAAGTCCGGATAGCTTCGTAATATCGCGCGTGCCCGAGCAGTGGTCGATGGCGCCGACCACCATGAAGAGTGCGGCCTTAAAGAGCGAGTGGGCAAAGGTCAGCGCCAGGCCCGCCTGCATGGCCTCCCGGGAGCCAACCGCCACGATGGAGGTAATAAAACCCAGCTGGGAGACCGTGCCATAGGCCAAAATGAGCTTGAGGTCCTTTTGTTTTAGCGCCATCCAGCCGCCGAGCAGCATGGTAAATACGCCCAAGGAAATGACCACGAGGTGCCAGGTGGCTACCTCGTACATATCCGGTGCCAGGCGCGCGACCAGGTAAATTCCGGCCTTGACCATGGCCGCGGAGTGCAGGTACGCCGAGACCGGCGTCGGCGCTGCCATCGCACCCGGCAGCCAGAAGTGCGCCGGCACGATGGCGGATTTGGTCAGGGCGCCGACCAGGATGAGCACGATGGCGACGGTGACGTACGGCGTTTGGGGAAAGTGATGGTAGGCGTGGATTTCACTAAACGTCCACGCCCCGGTCTGCCGGCCGAGCAGGCAGATGCCCATCAACATGGAGAGGCCGCCCATGACGGTGACCATAAGGGCCTGCTGTGCGGCGCGGCGCGAGGAGGCGCGCTCGGCATAGTAGCTGACCAATAGGTACGACAAGAGGGAGGTGATCTCCCAGAAGACGTACATGAGCAGCAGGCTATCGGAGGTCACAAGCCCAAACATGGCGGTGGCAAAGCCCACCATTTGGCCGGCGAACATGGCAAGGCGGCGGCGCGTGGAATCGAAATAGCCCCAGCAATACAGCAGGACCAAGGCGCCCATGCCCAAAATGATGAGGCTAAAGAGCCCGCCCAGGGCATCCATGCGCAGATCCACGGCGAGGTGCGCGGCCGGCATCCACTCGATGGTGTAATTCAGCGCGCCGCCGTCGCGGAAGGTGCCCCGGGCAAAGTGCGCGAGGGTCCACACGAAACCGACACCGGGAACTATTGCCAATAAACCAAAGGCTGGGCGGCCCACATTCATAATGAGCAGCGGTGCAACCACGGTGGCAACGATGAGGGCACCCAGAAGTATTAGCACGTTGGAATCTGCGCTCCTTAGGTTGTGTCAAGTTCTCAGACCCTCGTTGCCGCGGGGCGTGGCGATATGCGCCGGGAGCATATACACACCAAGACAGTCCGTACTTGGCCGAGTACGAACTGTCCCACTTGTGCAAGCAGCGTGGCCGGAAACGGGGTCAACTCGTCGAGAGTTTACCGGTTTTTCCACAACTTCGAAAGATTACTTTTCGTGCACAGTATTATATGCCGCCGTTGCGCGCTTTTTAAGCGTAGCGCTGCAAGAAAAGAGCCTCCGCGGCGGCGACGTGCTCGATCTCGGTGGGATCGACGGACTCATTGGCGGAGTGGATGGTGCACTTGGGCTCCTCCACGCCGTAGAGGGCTATTTCCGCGTTGGGGTGTGCCTCCTGCAGCTCGGTGGTCAGCGGGATGGAACCGCCCATGCCCTGTGCCGCGGTGTCCTTGTCGTAGGCCTCGGAGAGGCACTGACCCAATAGTGCGACTGCGGGCTTTTCCGGGTCGGTGGAAAAACCTGCATTGGCTTCCACGACCTCCGCTTTGACGTGCGCGCCCCACGGCGCGTGGTTCTTCACGTGCTCGCAGACGGCCTCGCCAATGGCGCGGGCATCGGTGCCTGCCGGAACGCGCAGGTTCAGCTTGGCGGCCGCGGTAGCGGGGACGGCGTTGACGGCCTCAGCCACTGGGGTAGAGGTAAAGCCGGTCACGGAAATGGCCGGGCGGGACCACACCATGTCAGCCACCGGGGTAGCACCCTCCGGATCCTTGGAGCCCATGATCTCGGTGCCCTCGAGCAGCTGCGCATCGCCGCGAAAGGCCTCGGCAGGGTATTCCTGGCCCTGCCAGTGGGCGCTGGTATCCACGCCATCGATGGTGGTGCGGCCGTACTCATCCGTGAGCGAATCCAGCGTGCGCATGAGCGCCTTCACCGCATCCGGGGCCGCGCCGCCGAATTGGCCGGAGTGCACGGGTGCGGCCAGGGTATTGACCTCGACCTCAATCTGCGCGCCGCCGCGCAGGGAGGTGGTTAAGGTGGGCTGGCCCACCGCGGCATTGCCGGCATCCGCGATCAGGATGGCATCGGCAGCGAAAAGCTCCGGGCGGTCCTTGATGAGCTGGGACAGTCCCTCGCCGCCGCGCTCCTCGGAGCCCTCGATGAGGTACTTGAGGTTCACCTTGGTGCCGCCATTGGCCTCCAGTGCCCGCAGGGCTGCTAGGTGCATGGCCACATTGCCCTTGCAGTCCGCCGCGCCGCGGCCGTACCAGCGGGTGGTGCCCTCGGCATCGGCGCGCTCGGTCAGGGTAAAGGGATCGGATTCCCAGGCCGCGCGGTCTCCTGCGGGCACGACATCGTAGTGCGAGTACAACAGGACGGTCTTGGCGCCTTCCGCGCCCTTGCGCTCGCCCACAATGGCGGTGGAACCATCCGCGGTGGTGATGGTTTCTACCGTTGCCCCTGCTTCTTCCAGCGCGGCCTTCACCCACTGGCTCGCGCCTTGGGCCTGGTCTTCCAAGCCCGGCTCATTGTGCACGGAGTTGAATTCCACGAGCTCGCTGAGCTGGCGGAAGATGGTGTCGCGGTCGCTACGAATGCTGTCAATCATATCTGTCATGCAATCCACGGTACCTTGAGCGTTTGGGCCGCAATACAGATCCGCGCGACAATCCCTATACATTCCTGCCCGCGCTTGCCGATGCCCCCTTCCTTCCGCCTTCGCCACCCCTCCCGGGGGAAGTGTCACCGCGGTGTGCGGCGGGCAAAAGATCGCTACAGGCAAGCGCGTTGTTTCTTGCAGTAGGGGTAGGAGAGTGCCAGAATGGGCGTTAGCACTCGGACAGGATGAGTGCTAGATAAATCTCCATCGTTGTGGTTGAGGTTGGTCCACACTCACCAGCCATGCCGTCGCGGGCGTCCGCAGCGAGAAAGACGTGAGTGTCGTCCTCAATAAATCCAAGGAGCACAAACACTATGGCAAAGATTATCGCTTTTGATGAAGAGGCCCGCCGCGGCCTTGAGCGCGGCCTGAATACTCTGGCTGACGCAGTCAAGGTCACCCTGGGACCCAAGGGCCGCAACGTCGTCCTAGAAAAGTCCTGGGGCGCCCCGACCATTACTAACGACGGCGTTTCCATCGCTCGCGAAATCGAGCTCGAGGATGCTTACGAAAAGATCGGCGCCGAGCTGGTCAAGGAAGTTGCCAAGAAGACCGATGACGTCGCCGGCGACGGCACCACCACCGCAACCGTTCTGGCACAGGCACTCGTCCGCGAAGGCCTGCGCAACGTAGCCGCTGGTTCTAACCCAATGGGCATCAAGCGCGGCATCGAGACCGCAACCAAGAAGGTTGTGGACTCCCTGCTGTCTTCCGCCAAGGAAGTAGAAACCCAAGAGCAGATCGCTACCACCGCTGGCATTTCCGCCGCGGACCCGGCAATCGGTGAAAAGATCGCCGAGGCTATGTACACCGTGGGCAACGGTTCCGTAAACAAGGACTCCGTTATCACCGTGGAAGAGTCCAATACCTTTGGCGTGGACCTCGAGGTTACTGAGGGTATGCGCTTTGATAAGGGCTACATCTCCGGCTACTTCGCCACCGATATGGAGCGCCAGGAAGCAGTCCTGGAGGATCCGTACATCCTGCTGGTCTCCTCCAAGATCTCCAATATCAAGGACCTCGTCCCGCTGCTGGAAAAGGTCATGCAGTCCGGCAAGCCGCTGCTGATCATTGCTGAGGACGTTGAGGGCGAAGCCCTGTCCACCCTCGTGGTGAACAAGATTCGTGGCACCTTCAAGTCCGTTGCCGTGAAGGCTCCGGGCTTCGGTGACCGCCGCAAGGCCACCCTGCAGGACATGGCCATCTTGACCGGCGGCCAGGTCATCTCCGAAGAGGTTGGCCTCTCCCTCGAGACCGCCGAGCTGGAGTACCTGGGCCAGGCACGCAAGGTCGTTGTCACCAAGGATGAGACCACCATCGTCCAGGGCGCTGGCACCCAGGAGCAGATCGATGGCCGCATCAAGCAGATCCGCGCCGAGATCGAGAACTCCGATTCCGATTACGACCGCGAGAAGCTGCAGGAGCGCCTGGCTAAGCTCTCCGGTGGCGTGGCTGTGCTCAAGGTCGGTGCCGCTACCGAGGTTGAGCTCAAGGAGCGCAAGCACCGCATCGAGGACGCCGTGCGCAACGCCAAGGCAGCCGTGGAAGAAGGCATCGTTGCCGGCGGTGGCGTTGCCCTGCTGCAGGCCGCTTCCGTCCTTGATTCCATCGAGGCTGAAGGCGATGAAGCCACCGGTGTAAAGATCGTCCGCGAGGCACTGTCTGCACCACTGAAGCAGATCGCTCACAACGCTGGCCTGGAGCCAGGCGTCGTTGCAGATAAGGTCTCCGGCCTGCCTGCTGGTGAGGGCCTCAACGCCGCTACCGGTGAGTACGTTAACCTCATGGAATCCGGCATCAATGACCCGGTTAAGGTCACCCGCTCTGCACTGCAGAACGCTGCGTCCATTGCGGCACTGTTCCTGACCACCGAGGCTGTTGTGGCCGATAAGCCAGAGCCTGCCGGCTCCAACAACGCTATGCCTGACGCTGACGCTATGGGCGGCATGGGCTTCTAAGAGCCCCTGCACCACGCCTAGCGCATACTGAGCTTCCGCTTTATATATGCGCTTGCGTCTGGCGAAAGCTGCGCCCCTCACTGTGTGCTGAACGCACGCGGCGAGGGGCGCAGCGGCGTTTTATACCCCTCTGCAAAGCGCTGAGGCGGTTATCCCTTTGAGGAGACAGGGGATACGAACGGATCCGTTTGTATAGCTTGCGATCTACTTTTCGTTACATCGGTGGTGGCTCTAATCATCTTTAGTTACCGGAACTAACCCCGTAATAGGGTAAAAAGTGGGCAAAAACCGCGGTAATGAAAACTAATTCCATATAAATCTCCAGTTCTGCATTTATAGGAAAATTCATCACCAATCTTTACGGTGTTAATTTTTCCTTAACCTTGCGGCGAGGCGGCGGCGCGGTAGTCCCGGTTCAGCGGCATACAGTTGTAATTAAGGTAAACGATTGAAGTAAAAATCCAGTGTAAAATTTTTATGAAAACTTAAGGCGCTGAGAAGGTTTCTAGAAATCTGGGGTTGCTTCGCTGAAGCCCTATGGTAAAATACTCCTCGTAGCGCCCACCGAGGGTGCCTGCACATTGCAAAGCCCCTTCGGGGTACAAGCTTCGGACCTATTCGAGGAGAAAAACATGAACGTGGATCTTGCCGCCATCCAGATGCACCTTGACAACTTCGTAAACACTCAGCAGGGCTGGTACAAGGTACTGTCCGGCGTCACCGAGATTCTTTCCGGTCAGAACCTGAAGGACGGCGCCAAGGAGCTTATCGATTTCCCAGAGCTGCCAGAGCTGTCCTCCAAGTAATCTAACCCGGATCACTTTCCATACCTTTTCACTAGGAGATAAAAATGAAAGAAGCCATCGTCTTTTCCTCTGAGTTCAACGGTGCAGCCAACGGTGTTGTTGAAGCTGTTCACACTGTAGTTGAGCCGTTCATCAACATTGCTGACGGTGCATCCCAGCTGATCGGCATGTTCGTCTAAGAGCATCCTCGGGTGAGCCTTAAGGCTTACTAAACAAAGAAGACCTACCGGTTTCGGTAGGTCTTTTTTCGTTTTCCTTTCCTTTATTTATGGGGTGCACCTGCGAAAAGTTAGCGCGCTAGATGTCTACATTCGGGTTACACTAAGTGCATGGCTGATATTAAAGACGACGACCTTCCTGAGATTGACCTTGCAAAAACCGACGGCTTCGTCGTTGACGGAACGGATGAGGATGACCCGTCGCTGATCATGCCGGATGGCTCTCCGGTGCAGACGTGGCGCGAGAACTACCCGTATGAAGAGCGCATGACTCGCAATGAATACGAGTCCATTAAGCGCGCACTTCAAATCGAGCTATTGAAGTGGCAGAACTGGACCAAGGAAACTGGCCAGCGCCACATCATTTTATTTGAGGGTCGCGATGCTGCCGGTAAGGGCGGAACCATCAAGCGCTTCAATGAGCACTTGAATCCGCGTGGTGCGCGCACCGTCGCATTGGAAAAGCCATCCCCGCGTGAGTCCACGTCTTGGTATTTCCAGCGCTATATCGAGCACTTCCCGGCTGCAGGCGAAATCGTCTTCTTTGACCGCTCGTGGTACAACCGCTCCGGCGTTGAGCGAGTGATGGGCTTTTGTACCGAGTCCCAGCACGCGGAGTTCCTGCGCGAGGTGCCGATGCTAGAAAACATGATCCTCGGATCGGGCATTTCGCTGACCAAGCTGTGGTTCTCCGTTACCCGGAAGGAACAGCGCACGCGCTTTGCTATCCGCCAGATTGACCCGGTGCGCCAGTGGAAGCTTTCGCCGATGGACCTGGCTTCTCTGGATAAGTGGGATGACTACACGCGTGCGAAGGAAGAGCAGTTCCGTTATACGGATACTGAGGAATCGCCGTGGATTACCATCAAGTCCAATGACAAGAAGCGCGCTCGCGTCAATGCGATGCGGTATGTCTTGTCCAAGTTTGAATACACCAATAAAGATTACGACGTGGTGGGTGAGCCGGACGGGAACATCGTCAAGCGCGGTCGCGACCAGATTGGTGATTAGTAGCGTTAATCCCTAGCGCCGTTGAGCGGGAAGATCGAGGAGATCGGTCTTCCCGCTTTGCTATGTCTAAGGCCTCTGAGGAGGCTCAACCTTCTTTATGGCGGCAGCCTGAGGGTGCCTGATAATTCTCACAGCTATTTCTTAAAAAGTTGGCAGCCATAAATAAAAAATACTTGAATTACGTTCCCGGGGAAACTACTATCAAGGTGACCTAAAAGTCATCATATCAATATGCGTGACACAAACCACTAAAAGGAGTACGTACATGATGAGGAAGAAACTGTGCGTTCTGGCTACCGCAACCGCTGTATCCATGGCGCCCATCGCAGTATCAGGAACGCTCACCGCTACCGCCTTTGCAGAAGGCGGCCAGCCAGTAGCAGAGGTGGCGGCAGATAAGACCGACGTTCTCGGTCGTTCCACCGTTTCTGATAGGCAGATCGCCGATGAAGACGGCTACTTCGATAGCCACGACGGCGAGGGCGTGAAGATTTACTACCGCAAGCAGCTGGTAGAAAACCCACGCGGCAACGTCGTGTTGGCACACGGTGTGTCTGAGCACTCTGGCCGCTATGACTACGTGGCCAAGCGCCTGCTGGACGCTGGCTACAACGTCTACCGCCTGGACCACCGTGGACACGGCAAGTCTGCGTCCGGTAGCACGCCGCTGGGGCACATCGATAACTTCCAGTACATCCTCAATGACTTCGACCGCGTCGTCGACATGGCCAAGGGCGAGCACCCCGATGTAAAGACCTTCCTGCTGGGCCACTCCATGGGCTCTCTGACCGTTCAGGCATACGGCATTCGTGAACCTGGCAAGGTCGATGGCATCATCACCAACGGCGGCGGTGCACCGTTGAACCTGTCCGGTAAGAAGGCAACCGGCCGGACCATCACCCCGGACGAGATTTCTGAGGTGCAAAAGCAGCTCGACCCCACCCTGTTCGAGCGCCTGCCGTTAGCGGATATCACCAGCTTCAACGCCCACTACGCGCAGAACCTGATCCCGCACCGCACCCACATTGGTGCGCAGTCGCCGGAGCTTTCGAAGAAGATCATGCTGTCCAACCCCTTCACAGAGGGTATTTCCACCAGCCAGGCCGTGAAGGACGAGTACGCGTCTAGCCCGCTCATCGCGCAAAAGACCAGCGCCGGTACCGCGCTGCAGTTGGGTGCTATCGCTACCTACGATGCTGTGAACGCGGACCTGTTCACCGCGCCGACGCTTATCATGCACGGCACCAAGGACGGCATCGTTCCGCCGTACTTCTCCCAGGACTGGTACAACTCCATTTCCTCTGATGACGTGGAATACATCAACTGGGAGGGCCAGAAGCACGAGGTCTTCAACGAGCCAGCCGCTGACCAGGCCCTCGACACCGTGGTGGACTGGCTGGACCGCCACGTGTAGAAGATAGCGTGTCTCGGGTTCAATAGGCCCGGCACATAATGACCTGCTTTCCCTGCCGTTGGGTTGGTACTTAGGCTTTAGCGGCCTGGGGAAGGTGGGTCATTTATGATTTGTTTGAATTATTTAGACCTGCGTAGAAGGTGTCCAACTCGGTGAGAATTGCTGTTGTTGGCAGGTTTTCCGTGAGGTAAGAGGCTAAATCACGGTCCAACATCGCTGCTACATCTTGGCAGGCCTCGTGGCATTCTCTAGGCCGTAAACGAGTATCTGTGCCCGTGACAGGGATGCCGCGAAGGACTACAGACTCGTGATGCGCAACCCTATTTCTAATTTTCTTTATCTCGAGGATTTTGGAATGAACCCACTTACGGGTCAGACCGTGAGTGGAATATTCTGGATCTTTCTTCCGAGCTACTGAATTCGCACCTGGGAAGACAGAAATTAAGGCTTGGCGGGACCAAATTCTGTCATGATCAGCATTGTTGAAAGGGGCTGGTAAGCCCGTGGAGCCTCCTGTATCGAGGATATTTGTCCAAGTTCTAAACATCGAAGCAGCAATGACCCTTCCTCCTAGCCTTCTGCTTCGTTCGGTATTCTTGGTGAAGTCTCTTGGCAGGCTATTCCATGCTTCTGTGATATTGTCTCGAACCCGTTTATCGAACCCCATCTCGAGCTTGCAATACCAATCATCTCCGTATTCGGTGCTGAGATATCCAGAAACTGAGTTACGTAATGCTACTTCGATGAAGGCTATCTCGTGAAAAAGGGAAGCACTAAGGTGGCGATCGAGTTCGTAGAGCTCAAAAGCCTTATCTGTGGATCCACCGGTTTTGTAAGGTAGGGCTCCAACCTGTTTTCTGATAACCACTCTTTTTTAATCCGTTTACTACTCATGGCTACCAACTTAAGGGCTCTTTAAAAATATTTTTGATTGAGGCGGCACGTCCGATTATACTCGGTATAGTATTCCCCTCCTTGTGGTGGTCAACCGTTCAGCGGCTTGGCTGAGGAGGGGTCTTTTGCTTACAGAACCCCGGCTTGAGGTTGACCTTGTGGTGGTCCCTCTAAAGCCGGGGTTCGGTGTTTGCGTGGGCTAACCCCACGGCTCGATGGGGTTACCCTGCCAGGTGGCGTTGGCGGGGACGCGGTCACCGCGCATGACCAGCGAACCGGGGCCGACGGTGCTGGATTCGCCAATGAGCGAGGCGGGCAGCGCCACCGAATGAGAGGCGAGCGTGGAGCCGGCCTCGATGGTGACGGTATCCAGGCTCATCACGCGGTCCTGGAATAGGTGGGTCTGCACCACGGTACCGGGCCCCACGGAGGCGCCAGCGCCGACGTGGCACAGATCGGTTTCGGGGAACCAGTAGGAATCGATCCAGGCGCCCTTGCCGATGTCCACTCCCAGCCCCCGCAGGCCCAGGTTGATCTCTCCTGTGCCGTAGGTGTGCTGGAAGAACCACGGGGCGGCGACGACCTCCACGAAGGTGTCCTGTAGCTCGTTGAGCCAGACGAACACACTCCACAGCGGGTGGTCGGCCGCGCTGTGCGTGCCCACGCAGATCCACTTCACGGCGATGGTCACCGCCATGGCGATAGCGCCCATGGCCATGAGCACGAGGCCGGAAAGGGCCCAGGTGGTGGGGAAGCCGACATCGGCAAGCAGGTAATACAGCGTCCCCAGGGTGGCGGCGAGCAGCATGGCCGAGAACATCGGCGCGAGGAGGCGCATGGTCTCCACGACGCCGCGGGCGGCCTTGAGCTTGAAGCCCGGGTTGTAGGTCAGCGCCTCGGCGGACTCGGCGGGGGCATCGATCTGCGCGGTAACGCGCCGCATGCGCTCTGGCGGGGAACCCCACCAGTTGGCCCCGGACTTCGTCTTCTTCGGGGTGGAGGACAGCACCGCGACCAGGGAGTTCTTGGAAAGTTTGCGCCCAGGTGCGGTAATGCCGGAGTTGCCCACGAAGGAGCGCTTGCCCACCTTGGCCTCGCCGGAGTGAATCCAGCCGCCGCCGAGCTCGTAGCCGCCGATCATGGTGTCATCGGCAAGGAAGGCGCCGTCTTTGACGTCCGTGAATGCGGGGATCATCACGGCGGTGGAAATCTCCACGTCCTTGCCAATGCGCGCGCCCAGAGCGCGCAGCCACCGCGGGGTCAGCTGCGAGGCATAGAGCGGGAAGAGCTGCGTGCGGGCCTCATCCATGAGGCGCTCGATGGCCCACAGGCGCCAGCCGGCGGCAGAGCGCACCGGGTTCACGCCGGGCGAGATGCCGATGGACAAGATGCGCACGCCCAGCCAGGTCTGCAGCATGTAGGTGGCAAAGGCCGCAAGCGCCGCGAGTGGAGCGAAGAGCACCGCGCCGACGAAGCGGTTCCCGTCCGTGGAATGCACCAGCGCCAAATCCACGATGGCGCCGACAAGCACCGCGATGAGCGGCTGCGCGGCCAGGAACAGCGAGGTCGCACCGTAAATAGCCACCCACCAGGGGCGGCGCTTCGGCGGCTTGGAGGGGAAGCGGTGCTTGGAGCGGCCCACCTTCTTCGCAGGAGAGCCGGACCAACGCTGGCCGTCCTTGATCTTCTTGCGGCCGGTGACGGTGGAACCCGCCTCCACGTGGGCGTACTTGCCCACCACGGTGCCGGGCAGCAGGGTGGAGCGCGCGCCCACGCGGGCGCCTTCCTTGATATCGATGGCGCCGACGTGGAGCACGTCGCCGTCGAGCCAGTAGCCGGTGAGATCGACCTCTGGTTCCACCGCGGCGTGCTTGCCCAGGGTAAGCAGGCCCGTCACCGGTGGCAGCGAGTGCAGGTCCACGCCGCGCTTCATCTTCACGCCCAAGGCGCGGGCGTAGTTATTGACCCAGGTGGCGCCCGCAATGGAGCGCGAGCCGGAGGCATCCGCCCACCGCTCCGCGGCCCAAATACGCAGGTGGGTCGAACCGCCGCGCGGGTAATCGCCGGGCTTAATCCCGGCGGTAATCAGGCGCGCGCCAAAGCCGCCGATGGGGATGCGGCCCAGCGGCGTGGCAAAGATGAGCACCAGCGCAATGACCAGCCACCACGGGAAGGGCTGCGCCCACTCGACGCCCAAGGCGGAGGCCACGGTCGAGCCCAGCATGAGCCAGGCCAGCCAGGTGGTCGCCGCCAGCGTCATGGCGGGGATCTGCAGCAGCGTTTGCGCCACGTGGGTCTTCGCGCCAACCGGGGTGACCTCGCGCAGCGGTTTCTGTTGTTCCGCTTCGGGGCGCGGTTCGGCGCCGGCGATGAGCTCCGCCAGCGAACCTAGCCGCGGGTGGTCATAGAGATCGCGCACGGCCACGGTGGGGTAGCGATCGCGGATGTGGCCCACCAGCGTCGCCGCGGCCAGGGAGGTACCGCCAAGGTCGAAGAAATCGGCGTTCTCATCCTCCACGGATACGCCGAGGGTCTCGACCCAGAGCTCGGCTAGCCACTTCTCGGTCTCCGTCAGCGTGGTCGATTCCACGCCAACGCCGGGCAGCGGCCACGGCAGCGCCTTCTTATCCACCTTGCCGGAGGTGCGCACCGGCAGCTCATCCATCACGCAGATGCGCGGGACCAGCGCCGCAGGCATGGTTTCCGCCAGCCGTTCGTGGGCCACGCCGTGGTTAAAACCGCGCGCCTCATCTTCCAGCGAGACGTATCCCACCAGCACGGATTCACCGCCCGGGGTCTTTTGCACGGCCACGGCGGAGTTGTAGACGTTATCCAGCGCGGCGACGTTCGCATCGACCTCACCCAGCTCGATGCGGCGCCCGCCAATCTTTACCTGGTCATCCACGCGGCCCACAAAATACAGGCCGTCTTCTTCCAGGCGCACGTGGTCGCCGGTGCGGTAGGCGCGCTGCCAGCCCATGGATTCCAGCGGCGCGTACTTCTCCGCATCCTTCTGCGGGTCCAGGTAGCTGGCCAGGCCCACGCCACCGATGACCAATTCGCCGGTTTCACCCAGGCCAACGGGTTGCCCCTGCTTATCGATGACCACCAGGTCCCACCCATTCAGCGGCAAACCGATCGAAACCGCGCGCCCTGGAATCATCCGTTGCGCGCAGGCGACGACCGTGGCCTCAGTGGGGCCGTAGGTATTCCACATCTCGCGGTCCTCGGTGGCTAGCCGGTCCACCAATTCCTGGGAGCAGGCCTCGCCGCCGACGATGAGCAGGCGGATATTATCCAGTGCTTCCGCTGGCCACAGGCCCGCCAGGGTGGGAACCGTGGAGACGACGGTGATATCGCGGCGAATCAGCCACGGACCAAGGTCCATGCCGGACCGCACCAAGGAACGCGGTGCCGGGACCAGGCAGCCGCCGTGGCCCCAGGCCAGCCACATCTCCTCACAGGATGCGTCGAAGGCAACCGAAAGCCCGGCCAGCACGCGGTCTTCCGGGCCGAGCGGGCCGTGGGGGTGATCGACGAGGAAGAGGCTGGCCTCCGCGTCCACAAAGGCGGCCGCCGAGCGGTGGCTGACGGCAACGCCCTTCGGCTTGCCCGTGGAACCGGAGGTAAAGATGATCCACGCAGTGTCTTCGGGCCGCGGGGCTTCGACGCCTTTGGCCGCGTGGCGCGGTTTTTCGCGCAGGAAGCGGAAGCCGTCATCGCTAAACAAGCCATCGATATCGGCCTCACCAAAGACCATCTCCGCGCGTTCATCCGGATCGTCCGCATCCACCGGCACGTAGGCCGCGCCGGCGGCCAGAGTGGACAGGATGGCGAGGTAGAGATCGCGCTTGCCAGACGTCATCCGGATGCCGATGCGATCGCCGCGGCGCACGCCATTGACGTGCAGCTCTGTGGCCCACAGCTGGACCTCGTGGATGAGTTCGGCGTAGGTGATGATCTCGCCATCATCAAGCGCGGCGGCTTCTGGATGAATCTCAGCGGTGGTCGTGATGATGTCCCACAGCGTGCGCGGGCGCGGGGCCAGATCGCGCAGGAGGTACTGCTGCGGGACGCTGGGAAGTTCTGTATTAGGCCTACTACATTCTTCGGGCTCGTCCATGCTTATGCCTCGTCCTCGTCCGCAGCGATGATGGCCTTGGCCAGCTTGCGCAGGTGCTTGAGCTGCTTATTGGTGGATACGTCGAGCGCGTCATCCTCGGCGTTGGTGACGAGCTCCGCCAAGTCCTTGTGGGTCTTGGTGCCCTTCTTGGTGCACGCCACGATCTGGCGGCGGCGGTCCTTGGGATCGCGCTCGCGCTTGGCCCAGCCGCGCTCCTCGAGGGCATCAATAAGCCGCACCATATCGGAGGCGTCGATGGCCAATGTGTCAGACAGGTAGGACTGGGAGGCGGCATCCGCCTCGACGAGGCAGGTAAGCACCCAGAACTCGCGGATGGTCGTCTGCTTCGTCTGCAGAGCCACCTCGACGCCATCGCGGGTGCGACGGCGCAGGCGCTCTAGCTGAAAGGACGGGGATTCGAGCAGGGAGGTTGGTATGCCAGAATTATTAGTGGAAGCCATACCATCATCATAATCTCAAAAGATGGGTAAAGGCCAATTAATTGCGAACGACGGGCAGGCCATCCGCTTCCCACTTATCGGTGCCGCCCTCGACATTAATAACGTCCCAGCCCAGGGAGTTCTCCAAATACTGGCACACCTGCGCGCTGCGTCCGCCTAGGTGGCAAATCACATAAATATCTCGCTCCGGATCAATTTCCTGGATGCGACCCGTTATCTCGCTCATGGGAATATGGGTGGCGCCCTCCGCATGCACGGTGGCCCATTCGTCGTTTTCGCGCACATCGATAAGCTGCGCGCCTGCTGGAACTTCGGTTGGCTGTACGTTTTGCATACCCCGCAGTCTACGTGCCGCGCGCTAGCCGCCGTAGGTGGCCGCGGACAGATACTGCAAGATTGCCTTCACGCGGCGGTTATCCTCGCTGGGGTCCAGGCGCAGCTTGGTAAAGATATTGGAGACGTGCTTGGCCACCGCAGCGCCCGAGAGCACCAGCTCGGCGGCGATGTCCTTATTGGACTTCCCGCGCGACATCAGCTCTAGGACCTCGCGCTCGCGCGGGCTGAGCTCGCCCAACCCGCTGCGCCCAGAGCGCATCAGCGCCTGCGCCACCGTCGGATCAATGACCGTGCCGCCCTGGGCCACCACCTCGAGGCTGGCCAGGAAATCGCGCACCTCAGAGACGCGATCCTTGAGCAGGTACCCGGTGCCCGCATCCGGGGAATCAAACAGCGCTACCGCATACGCCGGCGCCACGTACTGCGATAGCACCATCACCGGCAGGCCCGGATAGGCGCGGCGCAGCGCCACCGCCGCCTTCAGCCCATCATCGCCCATCTCCGGTGGCATGCGCACATCCGTTATCACCACATCCGGCAACTGGGCACTCAGCTTGCCGATGACCCCCTCCAGCTCCACCGCCGTTCCCGCCCTGCCCACAACCTCGTGGCCGCGGCGCTCCAAGAGCCCGGCAAGGCCCTCGCGCAGGATCGCGGAGTCATCCGCAATCACAATCCTCAATCCACTCATGCTGATACTCCCGTCTGCCCGCGCTCCAAGAGGAGCGGAATCGTACAACTCACCCGCGTCGGGCCGCCTTCCGGCGAGGACAGCGACATCTCCCCGCCAAAGGCCGCCAACCGCTCGGCCATGCCGGAAAGCCCGCGCCCCGGCTCCACCCGCGCCCCGCCCGGGCCCTCATCCACCACCGAGATATGCAGCGCCGCATCCGAGGTGATGAGCACCGAGACCGGCGCGCCCGGCGCATGTTTCGCGGCATTGGTCAGTGCCTCGGTACCGAAGAAATAAGCGCAGGCCAGCACGCTGGCGGAAAGCCGCGGCAACGGGTGAGGGGCGTAGACGCTGACGTGGGGGCCGTGGGCGGAGGCGGCATCGGCAAGCGCGGCGACCAAACCGTGATCCTGGAGGACCTGCGGGTGAATGCCGTGCACCGTCGCGCGCAGCGAGCGCAGGCCGCGATCCACGTCCCGCTTCGCGGCCTCCAGCAGCTCGGCCTCGGCGCCGGTGGCATCCAGCAGGGCCTCACCGAGCTTCATGCTGGCCGCCACCAAATATTGCTGCGCGCCATCGTGCAGATCGCGCTCGATGCGGGCGCGCTCTATCTCGTAGGCATCCGCAATCGCGCGGCGCGAGGCCGTCAGCTCCGCGATGACCCGCGCCTGCCGCTCCTCATTGCTGGTGGCCTGCTTCTTGCTGAAAAACACGCCCCTAAGCCTAATCGCACGCGCCCCGGGCCGGGGTAAATCTAGCACTACCCGGAAAGTATCCTTAGCGCTGTAGGAATAGCGCGCCCGGCACGGTGAAATGAACAGCATGACACAGACACTTTCCCTCCACGACATCACGAAGGATTTCGGCGGCGGCCCCGTGCTGGCCGGCATCACCCTAGACATCACCCCTGGCGAGCTCGTCGCCATCATGGGGCCCTCCGGCTCCGGCAAGTCCACGCTGCTGCACTGCATGTCCGGCGTGCTCACGCCCACCGACGGCAGCGTCCGCTTTGGCGACGAAGTCATCTCCACGCTTTCCGATGCCGCCCGCTCCCGCACCCGCCTCCGCCACTTCGGCTTCGTCTTCCAAGACGGCCAGCTTTTGCCGGAGCTGACCAACTTGGACAACGTCGCGCTGCCCGCGATGCTCAACGGTCTGGGCCGGCGCGCGGCCCGTTCGAAGGCCATGTCCCTGCTCGACCAGCTCGGGCTCGGCGACCTCGCGGACCGCCGCCCCGCCCAAGTCTCCGGCGGCCAAGCCCAGCGCGTGACCATCGCCCGCGCTCTCGTGGCCAACCCCGGCGTCATCTTTGCCGATGAACCCACCGGCGCCCTCGACCAAGCCACCGGCCACGAGGTCATGCAGATGCTGACCACTACCGTGCGCCAATCCGGCGCCAGCCTGGTCATGGTCACCCATGACCCCAAAGTGGCGGACTGGATGCAGCGCCGCGTGGAAATCCGCGACGGCATCATTCACGATGACCGCCGCCTGGGGGGCGCAGCCATGAATACCGCGACCCTAGTCCTCGGCCTCCAGCGCGAATCCATCCGCGCCCGCTCCGGTGCGGGCATCGTCAGCGTGCTCGCCATCGTGAGCCTGACGCTGGGCTCCGCCGTCGCCTTCCTCGTCGCCGGCGGCACCTGGATGTTCTGGCAGCGCGCCCACCACCCAGAAGACGCCGTGCCCGCCCTGCGCGCCGCTGCCGGCGACACCCCGGAAGATTACTTCCTGCCCTGGTTTGTCCTCGCGCTCATGGCCTGCGCCTTCATCGTTCCCGCACTCTTCAACCTGACCGCACAGGCCGCCGTCCTCGGCGCCTCCGGCAGGGAACAGCGCCTGTCTACCCTCCGCCTGCTGGGCCTAAGCTCCCACCAGGTCGAGCGCATGGCCGCGGTGGAGACCGGCATCCAAGCGCTTATCGGCATCGTGCTGGGCTGGCTCATCAGCGTACTTATCGCCCCCGTCTTCACGCACGTGAAATTCCAAGACCGCCCCGTTGCCTTCGAGGAAATCATCCTGCCCTGGTGGGGATACCTCGCGGTGGCCGCAGTCCTCTTCCTCCTCGCCCTCGCCGCGGCGCTTGCCGGCATGCGGCGTGTGCGCGTTAGCCCTCTCGGCGTGGCTAAACGCCAGATGCCCGCCGCTTTCCGATGGTGGCGCCTCATCGCCTTCCTCCTCATCGTCGCCATCGGCGGTGCCCTGCTCAAAGGCCAATCCGGCCCGCCCGAAATCTCCGTGGCCGTCGTACTCTTCGCGGTGGTCATGAGTATCAACCTGGTCGCGCCCTACCTTTTGCAAATAGGTGCGCGCCTTTTGGCTTTGCTCCCCGGCACCGCACACCTCGTGGCCTGCCAGCGCGTGGGCGCCAACGCCCGCCGCGCCTGGCGGCAAAGCGCGACAATCGGCTTCTTCGGTTTCCTCGCCGGCTTCCTCATGGGCGCGCCCATGGGCACCGATGCATTGACTACGGCGATCAAGGAAGAACAAGAAACGGGCATCATGTTCCGGGACGTCTCCACCGGCGTCATCCTGACCTTGCTCTTCGGCTTCGCGCTGACCAGCATGTCCATCTTCCTCGGCCAAGTATCGTCCGCCTTCGAGGACAAGGAACTCATCCGCTCCCTCGACCTGATGGGCGTGCCGCGCCGCTTCCAATTCCGCACGAACACCCTCGCTGTGATGGGGCCTATCGTCGCGCTCAGCGTCTTCGGCTTCCTCTTCGGTGGCAGCATCGCGGCGCTGATGTTCTTTAGCGCTCTCGAGGGCGAAGATATTGACCTCGCCGGGCGGTTCCTGATGTCCTTCGGTTTCCTCGCCCTGGGTTGGGCGGTAACCTTCCTCGCCATCGCGCTCGTCGAGCCCCTGCGCGGCCACGTTCTCCACAGCAGCCGCCGCAAGGAATAGGCGTTTCCTCGGGCGCGCCGGGCTGTGGTTCTGGGGTTTGGGCCTTGGCCCTGGCCCAGACTCTGGCCCGGCTGACCCGCCTCCTGGCCCGGCTGCGCCTGTTCTGAGCTTTGCGCTGGTCAGCTGTCTCGCCAGCCTTTGTTTCGCCGCTGCGCGACTGTTGCGCTGGGCCTTGCTCTAGCCCCGCGCGCCTTCATGCCGCCACAAGCGGTGCCACTGCCAGGGAGGACGCGCAAAGGGCCGCTTATTCTTGGCGGTGGCCTTTACCTGCTGCACCACGAAATCCGGGTAGTGGTCAATCGTCGTCGCGGTGAAGTGGAGGGGCTTCCAGCCGCGATGCACGGCATCGTTAAGCTTGTGCCGGTCCAACTCAAACTGGCGGCGGTTTTCTCCCCGGTGGTAGGCGTAGCCATCGACCTCGATGGCAATCTTGTGCTCCTTAATCACCAGATCCCAGTGGTAGGGGCCTATTTTTATATTGTTCTGGACCGCGAAATGCGGCGCGAGGGCGCGCGTTAACTGGCGTTCCGGCACGCTATCCGTGCCGATGATCGCCCTGTCCAAGGCGCGCTTTACCGGCCGCGGAAACCGCTGGTAATCCAGCTTATTCAGCTCCAGGCGGCTGACCCCGTCCTTGCCGGAATAAAAGTCCTCGAGGAAGGCGACCGCATCATCCTCCGGCATCGCCTCGACCGCCTGCAGTGGATTGCACACGGTGACGCCGTCCCAGGTCAACGCGCCCTTCGGCCGGGCGCGGCGCGAAGTGAAGTACTTACTCGACGGCAGCGATGAGCTGCGCAGGAACTCCAGCGGAAAGCGCAGCGGCTTCTCCACGTGCTTGAGCGCGGCCGAGTAGCCATCCAGCGCGCAATCCGGCCATTCCTCGCTCATGATGCGCGCCAGTTGGTTCGGCGTCGGCTCCTCTGACAAGCAGAAGCCGTTGGCGATCCGGACGGCACCGTGGCGTACCGCTTGCTGAGCGGCACTTTTCCCCCGAAAAATTTCCATTCGTATCCCTCGATCCCCCAAAACGAAGGTTGTGTGGCGCGGTTGGGTGCTTGGTTAGCGCGGCTGGGTGCTTGTTGATGCGTTCTTGAAGCGTTCTTGATGCGTTTTAACAAATAGTGGCCTAAACCCCGCGGTTTCCGCGGCCTATTTGTCAAAACGCATCAGCTGGGCCTCAAAACAGACTTCATGGCCCTAAAATGCCGAGCTCGGCCCCTGCAAACGCACGGGCCCAGCCCTAAAGCGGCAGCCCCCGCAAGTCCCGAAGCCTACTTCAGGCGAGCCTTGGCCTCTTCCAGAATCTTCTCGGCCTCGGCCTTATCGCCCCAGCCGGAACCGGAAACTTCCTTGTTGGGCTCGAGGTCCTTGTAGTGGACGAAGAAGTGCTCGATTTCGTCCTTGATGTGCTGTTCCACATCGTCGATGTCCTGGTAGCGCTCCCAACGCGGGTCATCGATGACGGCGAGCAGCTTGTCGTCGCCGCCGGCCTCATCGGTCATCTTGAACACGCCGACGATGCGGGCTTCAACGATCACGCCGGGGAAAACGGGCTCAGGGAGGATGACGAGGGCATCGAGGGGATCGCCGTCTTCGCCAAGCGTGTGGTCGATGAAGCCGTAGTCGGCGGGGTAGGCCATTGGGGTGAACAGGTAGCGGTCCAGGTAGACCTTGCCGGACTCGTGGTCCACCTCGTACTTATTGCGGGAGCCCTTTGGGATTTCAATGGTTACTTCAACGCTCACAGTGGTGTCCTCCATGTGGGATTGGGTATTAATTACTGTCAATAGTCTAGCGCGTCGCCCATCCGCGCTAGGGTTAGTGGCGATGAAAGCAAAGAAGGTTTGGTGGTCAGTAACCGCGCTGGTGGTCACGGCGGCGGTCGGGGGCACGGCTGCGCTGGGGGTTACCATCCAGCGCGAGTACGGCGATCTTTCGCATGGCGAGGCCGAAACGGTCCAGGCTCCGGAAAATCCCCTGCAGCCGGCTAAGGCGCAGGACGTGGATTTTGCGGCGCTCAGCGCGAAGCTCGATGAGCTGGGCAAGAGCGAGGATTTGGCCAACTTTGGCGGGCAGGTCATCGATAGTGAGACCGGCTCGGTGGTGTGGGAGCGCGATGCGGATAAGGCGCTGACCCCGGCTTCGTCGACGAAGGTGCTGACCACCGCCGCGGCAACACTAGCCCTGGATGAGTCCAAGCGCATTACCACCAAGGTCTACCGCGGCAAGGACCCGAACAATGTGGTGGTCAAGGCGGCTGGCGATGTCTGGATGACCAACGAGCAGCTCGATGACCTAGCGGACCAGATTGAAAAGACCGGCACCCAGGTGGCGGGCGTGTACATCGATACCTCCGCGTGGGCGGGCGAGCCGCAGGCGCCGGGCTGGGATCCGGAGAACGTGGATGAGGGCTTCGTCGCGCCCATGGAGCCGGCCATGCTGTATGGCGGTCGCATCGGCGCTACGGAGGGCGATGTGCCGCGCAGCCACACCCCGGCCCTCGACGTCGCGGGAGAGCTGGCCAAGCGCTTGGGCACGGATAAATTCGCCGCGGGCACGATGGCTGACGGTGCGGAGGAGCTGGCCAGCGTCGAATCGGCGCCCCTGAGCGAGCGCGCGCTGGAGATGGTGCGGCATTCCGATAACGTCATGGCGGAGGCCATTGCCCGCGAGCTTGCCGATGCCCGCGGCAAACAGCCCAGCTTCCAGGTCGACACCCAAGCCACGCTGGATGTGCTGCGCGAGCACGGGTTCGACGTCAGCGGCGTGGATATCAAGGACAACTCGGGCCTTTCGGTAGATAACCGGTTGAGCGCGAGCGTGTTGGCGGAGATTGTCAACGGCGCGGTCGAGGAACCGCAGTTGCGCCCCTTGGCGGCGTATTTGCCGGTCGCAGGTGGCGACGGCACGCTGCACGAGCGCTACGGGGAGTCTGCGGCGCGGGGGTTTGTCCGTGCAAAGACCGGCACCTTGACGGGTGTTTCCGCGCTGGCGGGCACCGCGCAAGGCCAATCCGGGCGCGTATATTCCTTTGCCTTCTTGGTCAATGATGGCGAGATTATGGCGGCGCGCGCTGCCCAAGATGACCTCGCCGCGGCGCTGCACGAGTTTTAAATGAGCCCAGAGCCTGGAGTAACGCCATTTTGGCCGCGGGTCTCGCCGCATTTTTTGGCCTGCCGGCGCGCGGTCCACGCGGCGAAGATGGATCACACCGTGGCGGTAGGGCTATCCGGCGGCGCCGATTCTCTGGCGCTGTGCGCGGCGATGATAGCTGAGGGTCATGACGTGATCGCGCTGTGCGTCGACCACGGCTTACAAGACGGTTCGCGTGAGCAGGGCGAAAGGGCCGCTCGGCAAGCAGAAAGCTTGGGTGCGCGGGCGCGGGTGCTCGCAGTTCGGGTATCGGAGGAAGCGGGGAATTCGCTGGAAGCGGCGGCTCGGCAAGCGCGCTACCAAGCGATGTCCGCGGCCGTGTGCGAGGGGTGCGAGAGCCGCGAGAACGCAGCCTCGCGCCGGGCTGAGCCGCGCGAACGAGACGCGGGGCCTGGGGAGGAAGCTGCGCGCGGGAAAGCCCCGCGCGAAGACGGAGCTTCGCGCAGAGGAGAAAGGGCGCTGGAGATTGCCGTGGCGCATACGGCCGATGACCAGGCGGAAACGCTCCTCCTTGGTGCCCTGCGCGGCCGCGTGGCCGGCATGCCGGAGCGAGCAGTGGTGGAAGGCGCGCGGGTGGTGCGGCCTTTCCTGCAGGTGCGCCGTGCCGATACGGAGGGCGCGTGTGCGGAGCTGGGGCTTGAGGTGTGGCAGGACCCGCAGAACGCGGATACGGATTTTCGGCGGGTAGCGCTGCGCCGGGAGATTATCCCGGAGCTATCGCGGGTCATCGGCGGTGATTCGGTACCGGCGCTGGCGCAGGCGGCGATGGATACCGCGCGCGATGAAGAATACCTCGCCACGGCGGCCACCGCGGACTGTGCGGAATTGGCCGCGCTGCCGGAGCCGCGACGCCGGCGCGCTATTGCGGCCTGGCTCATCGAGCGGGGAGTGAAGGTAACGAGGGAGGGGGTTGGGGGCATCGGCAAGCTGTGTACCAACTGGCACGGACAAGGGCCGGTGGCTGTGAGTTCGGCGCGGCAGGCGGGGCAGAGGTTGGAAGTAGCACGTATAGGTGGCAAACTGGCACTATTGTCTGGTCATTAAAGGAGCGCACACGTGCACGACAAGAAAGACTTCGCCGTCCCCGCAAACCGCTACGGTGACGATGTAGAAGCAATCCTCATCACGGAAGAGGAAATTAAAGACCGCGTCCAGCAGCTGGCGGATGCGGTATCTGAGAAATATGCAGACGCCGAGCAGGACCTGCTTTTGGTCTGCGTATTAAAGGGTGCGGCCTTTTTCCTGACGGACTTCGCGCGCAAGCTATCCATCCCCTCGGAGCTGGAGTTTATGGCCGTCTCCTCGTACGGCGCCTCCACGTCTTCTTCTGGGGTGGTGCGCATCTTGAAGGACTTGGACCGTGATATCGCCGGGCGCGATGTGGTCATCGTGGAAGACATCATCGACTCGGGCCTGACGCTATCCTGGCTCATTCGCAACCTGCGGGGGCGCAACCCGAAGTCGCTCAACGTGGTGACCTTGTTGCGCAAGCCGGAAGTGGTAAAAGCGCAGATCGATCTGCTCGATGTGGGCTTTGATATCCCCAATGAATTCGTCATTGGCTATGGCCTTGACTACGCGGAACGCTACCGCGACCTGCCTTTTGTGGGCACCCTTCACCCTGATGTCTATACCACCAACTAAAATCGCGCAGTAATGAAAAACAATAAACTCCTTCGCTACGGCGGCATTGCGGCGCTGATCCTCGTAGCGCTGTATGCCTTTACGTTCTTTAGCAACGAGACCCGCGGATACGTGGACACGGATACGTCCGTGGCCCTGAAACAGCTGCAGGATAAAAACGTTGACGAGGTAGAAATTGATGACCGCGAGCAGCGCCTGCGCATCAAGCTCAAGGATGAAATCACGGTAGAAGAGCGCGAGGGCGTACAAGAGATCGTGTCTCAGTACCCCGCGCGCGCCTCCGAGCAGGTCTTTGATGCGGTCAAGGATTCGGGTGCGGAGAAGTATCAGACCAACGTCACCCAGGATTCGTTCTTGGGCTCCATGCTCAGCTTCCTGCTGCCGATGGTCATCCTCTTCGCCCTGCTGTTCTGGCTCATGTCCCGCATGCAGCAGGGTGCAGGCGGCATGTTCGGCATCGGCAGCTCCAAGGCCAAGGAGCTGACCAAGGATATGCCGACCAATACCTTCGAGGATGTTGCCGGCGCCGATGAGGCCGTGGATGAGCTGCAGGAAATCAAGGACTTCCTTGATGATCCTTCCCGTTATTACGAGCTCGGCGCGAAGATTCCGCGTGGCGTGCTGCTTTATGGCCCTCCGGGTACCGGTAAGACCCTGTTGGCCCGCGCCGTTGCGGGCGAGGCCGGCGTGCCTTTTTATTCCATCTCCGGTTCGGACTTCGTGGAGATGTTCGTCGGTGTCGGTGCCTCCCGCGTGCGTGACCTGTTCAAACAGGCCAAAGAGCACAGCCCGTGCATCATCTTCGTGGACGAGATCGACGCCGTGGGGCGCCAGCGCGGATCCGGTACCGGCGGCGGGCACGATGAGCGCGAGCAGACCCTGAACCAGCTGCTGGTGGAGATGGACGGCTTTGGCGATCGCGAGGGCGTTATCCTCATCGCGGCCACCAACCGCCCAGATATTTTGGACCCCGCATTGCTGCGCCCGGGCCGTTTCGACCGCCAGATTCCGGTCACCAACCCGGATCTGGCCGGCCGTGAGCAGATCCTGCGCGTCCACGCCAAGGACAAGCCTTTGGCGGAAGAGGTCGATGTGGCGCAGCTGGCCAAGCGCACCGCCGGCATGTCCGGTGCGGACCTTGCCAATGTGCTTAACGAGGCCGCGCTTCTCACCGCCCGCATCGGCGGCAACGTCATTACCTATGACGCGTTGGAAGAAGCCACCGACCGCGTGGTGGGCGGTCCACGGCGCCAAGGCAAGATCATCTCCGAGCACGAGAAGAAGGTCACCGCCTACCACGAGGGTGGCCACACCCTGTCCGCGTGGGCGCTCAAGGATATCGAGCGCGTGTACAAGGTCACCATCCTGGCCCGCGGCCGCACTGGTGGCCACGCCATGACCTCGCAGGAAGACGACAAGGGCATGTACACCCGCGACGAGCTGTTTTCCCGCTTGGTCTTTGCCATGGGTGGCCGCGCCGCCGAGGAATTGGTCTTCGGCGCTCCCACCACGGGTGCGTCCTCCGATATCGAGAACGCCACCAAGATCGCCCGCGCGATGCTGACGGAATACGGCTTTTCTCCTGACCTGGGCACCGTCAAGTACGGCCAGGAGCAGGGCGATCCGTTCAGCCAGATGGGCGGGGGTGGCGGCTCCATCGATTACTCGGATGACCTTGCCTCCAAGATCGATGAGCAGATGCGCTACCTCCTCGAGCGCGCGCACGAGCAGGCCTACGACATCCTGCGCACCAACCGCGAGTTCCTGGACAAGCTGGCCGAGGCCCTCCTGGAGAAGGAGACCCTGCGCCGACCGGACCTGGAGAGCATCTTCGACGGCATTGAGCCGCGCGATGCCTATGATGTCTTCCCCGGCGAAGACGATCGCTTCCCGCGCCAGATTGGTTACGCGCCGGTCAAGACCCCGGTTGAGCTGGCCAAGGAGCGCGGCGAGGAACTTCCTAAACGCATGACGCTTCTCGATGCCTCCCGGGCAGCCCGCGAGCGCCGCCTCGCCGGCGAAGAGATCAAGGGCGAGGTTGGCTTTAACTTCGGCCAGCACGCCGGCGACTACGTGAACCCCGAAATGGTGCGTGAGCTGCACGGCGGTGGCAGCAGCCACCGCGAAGACCGAACTGACCAGAGCGGCCGCAGCGATGGACGCAGCGGTCGAAACGACCAGAACGACCGCGCGGACCAGAGCGACCGCGGCGACCGCGCCGACCAGAGCGACCACGGCAGCAGCGACGGTGGGGAAGCGCGATCGGATTCGGCATCGGAAAGCAGGGGCAAGCACCACAAGCCAGAGGGAGAAACCAGCCAATGGTTCACCCCAGGCTGGAATGAGTCTTCCCGCCGCGATAACCCCTACGCGCGCGATGCGGAAAAACCGCGCGATGATAAAGAGTAAGAAGTACGTGCATGTCTGAAAATCACACTGATAACCAGCAGGTGCCCGCCCGCGCACCGTATGACCAGAAGCGGGCGGAGGCGGCCGTCCGCGAGCTACTCTTTGCCGTGGGCGAGGACCCTGATCGCGAAGGACTGCGCGAAACCCCGGCCCGTGTGGCCCGCGCTTACCGTGAGGTCTTCGCCGGCCTGCACGAGGACCCGACGGAGGTGCTGCACAAGACCTTCGCCGAGGACCACCAGGAACTGGTCTTGGTGCGCGATATTCCTATCTATTCCACCTGCGAGCACCACCTCGTGCCGTTTTATGGGGTGGCGCATATTGGCTATATCCCCGGCAAGGACGGTCACGTCACCGGGCTGAGCAAGCTGGCGCGCCTGGCGGATATGTACGCCAAGCGTCCGCAGGTCCAGGAACGCCTGACCCAGCAGATTGCCGATGCACTCGTGGATGTCCTCGAGGCCCAATCCGTCATCGTGGTCATCGAGTGTGAGCACCTGTGCATGGCCATGCGGGGCATCCGCAAGCCGGGCGCGACCACAACGACTTCCGCGGTGCGCGGCGGGTTTAAAAATAACGCCGCGTCCCGCGCGGAAGTGCTCAGCTTCATTCGTACGTAGCGCGTACGCAGTCGAGTTTGTCGAGCGAAAAGGAGAACGCAGTGCACCCGGCTTCCTCAGTTGGAGAATTGACCATCCCGAAACGCACGCTCGTCATGGGCATCGTGAATGTTACGAAGGATTCCTTTTCCGATGGCGGGCGGTGGCTCGACTTCGACGCCGCCACCACTCATGCCCGTGAGCTGGTGGAACAGGGTGCGGACATGATCGATGTGGGCGGCGAATCCACCCGCCCGGGTGCGGTGCGCGTGGAGGCGCAGGAAGAGGCCGACCGCGTGGTCCCGGTCATCCAGGCGCTGCACGAGCAGGGCATTCGCACCTCGGTGGATACGATGCGCGCCTCGGTTGCCGCCGCGGCGGCTGCGGCCGGGGTGGACATGATTAACGATGTCTCCGGCGGCCTCGCCGATCCTGAAATGTATGCCGCCATGGCTGATGCCGGCGTGCCCGTCTGCCTCATGCACTGGCGCACGCTGCAGGAAGGCGCGTTCGGATCCGCGGCGGGCACGGCCGATCACGGCGGCGACGTGGTCCGCGACGTGCACGAGACCCTCGCCCAGCTGAGCCAAAACGCCCTGGATGCAGGCGTGAAAAAGGACAATATCGTGCTGGACCCGGGCCTCGGCTTTGCCAAGAGCCCGCAGGATAACTGGGCGCTGCTTAAGGCCCTGCCCGAGTTCCTGGACGGCGAGTTCCCCATCCTGGTGGGCGCCTCGCGCAAGCGTTTCCTCGCCGCTATCCGGGAAGACCGCGGGGTAGAGGCGAGCCCTTTGCTTGCTGATCCCGCCACCGCCGCCGTGACCGCCATTTCCGCCCAGATGGGCGCGTGGGGCGTGCGCGTGCACGAGGTGGGCGTATCCCGCGATGCCGTCGACGTGGCCGCCGCGTGGAACGCCGGCGAGTCCTATGTCGGCGGCGCCAATGCCACCGGCAGCTACCGCAATGCCGCCACCGGCACGGGCACAGTGACCTCTACCGCGATGGGTACGGAAAGGAATTAACCATGGCAGATCGCATCGAATTAACCGGCCTGGAGTGCTTTGGCTACCACGGCGTCTTTGATGAGGAAAAGCGCACCGGCCAGCCCTTCATCGTCGATATCACCTGCTGGTCCGAGTTTGCCGAGACCGCAGCTCACGATGATCTGACCAAGACCATCAATTACGCAGAGCTTGCCGATGTCACCGCCAGCATCGTCGAAGGCCCCTCCCGCGACCTCATTGAGACCGTCGCCAGCGAGGTGGCCGATACCATCATGGAATCCTTCGCCGACCTGCACGCGGTGGAAGTGACCGTGCACAAGCCCAAGGCGCCGATCCCGCGCACTTTTGCCGATGTCGCCGTCGTCGCCCGCCGCTCCCGCAAGCACGCGCGCACCGGAGCCCCACGGTCCGCCTCGCAGGCAGGCACTTCGCAGGCCGAGGCACAGCGAGCCGACGCGCAGTGCCCCGGCACGAACCCCGGGAGTATGTAATGCGCGCGGTACTATCCATCGGCTCCAATATGGATGACCGCGTGGAGCTTTTGCGCACGGTATTTACCGAGTTCCGCGAGGACATCGTGGCGGCCTCGCCCGTCTATGCCACCCCGCCGTGGGGAGTAACGGACCAGGATGAATTCTTGAATGCGGTGCTCATCGTGGACGTCGAGGAGAGCCCGCTGGAGCTCTTGCGGCGCGGCCAGAAGCTGGAAGAGGCGGCTGAGCGCGTGCGCGTGCGCCACTGGGGCCCGCGCACCCTGGACGTGGACATCGTCGATATCGAGGGCTATAGCTCCTCCGATGCGGAACTTATCGTTCCGCATCCCTATGCCCACGAGCGCGCATTCGTGCTTATACCCTGGTTGGCCGCCGATGCGGCTGCTAAGTTGAAGGGACAGGATGTCTCCGCGCTGGTTGCCGCGTTGGACCCGCAGGAAACCGTCAATATCCACCGCTTGGGCCTGATGGAGGAGTTATGAAACGAACCTCGCTCGGTGCGCTTATCGGTGTTGGGATATTCATGGCAGCCGCGGCGGCCATCCTCACCACGCGCTTTTATGGCTCCATGATGTCCATCCCGGTCACGGTATCTGCCACGCTATGGCTCATGGTGGTGGTGTGCTTGGGGCTTACCTGGAAGGTGGATAAGGCCACCGATGAGGACCACGGCATCGGGCTAGATAATTCGCAGCTTAATCCCATGACCATCGCGCAGTTCATGCTGGTGGGTAAGGCTTCGGCGTGGACGGGCGCGATCGTCGGTGGGCTCTATGCAGGGGTGGCGGTGTATGTCATCCCGAATGCGGGCACCCTTGTCGCGGCTTCCGATGATCTGGTGGGAGTGCTTGCATCCGCGATTGGCGGCATCGCCATGTCTGCGGCTGGCCTGCGATTGGAGCGACACTGTGAGACCCCGCCGCCACCGGACGGGCTTCAAGCGGTACATTAGGGAACATGACTCAGCCGCGCTCTTCTTCCAAAAACTCGTCGTCCTCGCCGGATTGGGGACAAATTGGGATTATCGCCCTCGTCATCTTGGCCGTTATCGCCAGCATCGTCATGCTCATTTCCGGCTCCGCAGCGGCGCTCAAGATTGCGCTGATTGCCGCCCTGTGGGCCGCAGTGGTGGGCTTTTTCTTGGTGATGCGCTACCGCCGCCAGGCCGAGGAATCCGTGACCAAGCTGGAGCTGCAGGAGCGCGCCCACCGCGCGGAGCTCAAGCAGGCCCGCGCAGCCGAAGGCAAGGAGCTGCCGGATCAGCAAATCCTCGATGAGATCCGCACCGAGCTGGCCTCTATCCGGAAGCAGATCGAGGATTTGTCCGGCCACGATTTCACCTACGAGCCAGCCGCCTTGCACGCGGAGGCGCGCCGCATCATGGAGCTGGAGGCGCAGACCGCCGCGGCGTCCCACCACAGGGAAGAAAACGTCGACTTTGAGCAAACGTCTACCGGCGCGCCGTCTGCCGATGCCATCGCTGGCCGCCTGGGCAATCAACCCTCCGGCGCGCACGCGGACTCTAACCCGCTCAATGACATCATCAGCGAAAACACCCGCGCGCAGCGCAGCTCTTCCCGGACCGATAATGCCGCTAAGCCCGCCCACTCCGAGCAGCTTGCCGATGCCCCCAAGCCCGCCACGTCCAGCGAGGCCGCGGGGGCGAAGGAACCGAAGGACGTTTCCTTCGATACCGGCAGCTTCCAGGCCGTGCGCTGGGATTCGGGTGGGGACTCCAATATCAAGCGCCAAGGCTCTCGGCAGTCGGGCTCTGGCAACGCAGCTCACTCTGGCGCACGAGGTAGCCACCGCAAGCCAGAGGCTGATACCGCAGCCGAGCCCGCTTCCGATGCGGTGACCCAGAACATCCCGCAGCAAACCACAGGCAAGGATGCGCGCGAGGAATACAAGGGCTCGGGACACCACGTGGCCGCCGAGCAGAAGCAATCGGCCTCGCGCCGCCAGCAGCAGACCCGCGGCCGCCGCCGCAGCGATGAACAGCGCGATGGTTCCGTGTCCGTTTCGGAGCTATTGGCACAGATGAAGAAGGATAAATAAATGCGTCCACCGCGCATGCGCGTTGCTCTTTTTGGGCGCAGCCTCGCCGGGATCTCCCTGGCCACTGCCATGGAGCGCGCCGGCCATACCGTGGAGATGCTTGATGATCCGGCCGGGCTCGGCTCCTTCCAGGCACTGATTCTTGCCGTGGGTGAGGCACGGCTGGATGCTGCTGTAGAACTTGTCGAGGACCACGTACACAAGGGGCTTATCGCTTTCCACACGTGCCTGTCCCGAGGCGTGCAAGGCCTTGACCCGCTGGAGACCCACGGCTGCATCGTGGCGGCCGTCGCACCCATGGCGGGCGGGCGCTGGGCAGTATCCACGCTGGATGAGCTGGGCGAAAATATCGCTGACTTCGTAGTGAGCGAATTCCGGGGGCAGGCAGTGCCGCTTTCCGATGCCGAACGTCCCGCCTTCGCCGCCCGCTCCTACTACATAGAAATGCTTAGCCGCCTGCACCTAGCAGCTGCCGTAGAAGCCAAT
Organism: Corynebacterium sp. KPL2850; assembly: GCF_040225855.1. Lineage (NCBI taxonomy): Bacteria > Bacillati > Actinomycetota > Actinomycetes > Mycobacteriales > Corynebacteriaceae > Corynebacterium > Corynebacterium sp. KPL2850. Next base: position 36,038 of record NZ_JBEHFV010000009.1, on the reverse strand, counting down.
TTCTTTGCCGAGTTTGATGAGATCCCACCGTCTGAATTCGACATCGATTCAGAAGACATCATCGCGGCCTATCGCGGTGCCACGGATCCCGGAATGCGCCGCCACTACTTAGAAACCGCTCGGCGCTTGGGTGAAGTAGAAGATCGCACCGAATTGGAAATGTGGGCCTTGCAGGAGGAATCCCGATGAGCTTGAAGATGGGACAAGCCAGCGTCATCAGCGAGGTCGACCGCATCCGCATGGTGGGTAGCGCGCTGCGTAAGACCGGCCGCCCTGTGGCCTTCGTGCCATTGACCACCGGCGTGCATGCTGGGCATATCGCGCTGGTGCGTGCGGCCCGCCGCATCCGCGGCGTGGTGACTGTCGTGGCGCTCCAAGAACCTCGTGCCGAGGATGTAGATCTCCTGCGCGCCGAGGGCGTGGACGTCATCTGGGATTACACGCCCGACAAACTCTGGCCCAATGGTCGCCGGATTACTATCTCGGCTCGCGGCGTCGCCGTCGAACGCGACGCCGCGAACTCCGCCGCTGCCGAGCAGACGCCTGATGCTGAATCTGCACCTGAAGGCTTAGAGCCCGATCTATCAGGCGAGCTCACCCTCTACCTCACGCTGATGATGGCACTGTCGCCCACCGATGTCCTCATCGGGGAAAAAGACTACGAGCTCCTCTTGGCCATTCACCATGCGGTGCAGGACCTGCACCTCGGGGTTCGCGTGCAGGGCGTACCCGCCGTGCGCATGCCCGATGGCGTGGTGATGAGCCTGCGCAATACCCGCGTGCCCGAAGATAAGAGGGAGGACGTAGCCGCCCTGTCCGCCGCGCTTACCGCCGGGGCACATGCCGCAGAGGCGGGGGCAGACAAGGTTCGCGAGGTTGCCGCAGGTGTCCTAGAAGCCGCCGGCGTTGAACCGGAATACTTAGAGGTGCGCGGCCGCGATCTGGGCGAGCCACCCGCCGAGGGCGATGCCCGCCTGCTCGTTGCGGCCACCATTGGCGGAGTTAGATTAATTGACAACGTTGGCCTGCCGTTGGGGATTGGGTTCACTAATATTGAAGAGCACGAGGCTAAGGCCGAGCTCGAGCGCGAAAAGCAGCGCGAACAAGACCAATCCCCGGAGGACTAATGACCGAAATCCACATCCGCGACCTCGACCCGCGCGATGAGCCCAAGGCGATTGAGTTTGCCATCGAAGGCATGCACCTGCACTGGTTTGTGAAGAACCCGCGCTTCGAGCGCGCCTACGGCCGTTACTTTTGGGATTTAGAGCGGGCCCAGGCCACCGATATTTTGGCCGCCTATGCCGATGATGGGCGTTTCCTCGGCGTGATTCTGGCATCGATTAAAGGCGAACCAGCGCTGCCGTATCCGTGGTGGCGCAAGGCTTATGTCAAGGCCGTGGATCTCTTCAATAGCCTGCGCCCTGGCGGGCACCGCGGTGACTATGATGCCGCGAACGAGGACATGTTGGTCAGCTACCTAGCCGAAAATACCGTGGACGGTGAAATCGGCTTTCTCGTCGCTGACCCGAACTCGGGTGTGAAGGGTGTGGGCACCGCGCTCATTGAGGCCTTTGAGGAGCGCCACCCCGGCAAGGATATTTACCTCTACACCGACGATGGCTGCACCTATCAGTTCTACGATTCCCGCGGTTTTGAGCGGGTGGGGGAGAAGCAAATCTCCATCGATAAGGACCGCGACCTTACCTGCATGCTGTACGTGCGCCACGTGGCGTGAGGCTACCGCGTCACGCCACGCAAACGAGCGCAGCTTCACGCTACGCAAACGAACGGAGCGTCACGCCACGCAACGCAGCCACATCGGCGAACGCTACAGACTTCGCGGCACGAACTCTCGCGGCGCGGGTCCTCCCCGCGCCGCCCGCGCCACCCGCGCCGCGTTAGTTCGCCAGCGCGCCCATCGGATCCCACGCTGGCAGGGTGGTGATATCGGAGGATTTGAGCGCCTCCTGGTACTGCTCAGGCAGGCGGGACGGGTGGACGGCGATTTCGAAGACGTACTCGTCAAACCAGTCATCGGCCATGGTCCAAAAGCCCTTGTCGCCCTTCTCGGTGCCCCAGGAATTTTCCACGCGCCAGCGGGTGACGTCGCCGCCCTCGGCAATATCTGCGCCGGTAAAGACCATCGCGTGCGTCATCAGGGACTCGTGCAGGCGGAGGCGATCTGGCTTCTCTATGCCCATATCCACCCCATACAGCCCCTCATAATCGTGCAATTGCTTGGCCCAGACGCCGCTATCGGCATCGGATTGCTGGCTGGTATCGCAGCCGAACCAGACGGGCTGGCCATCCTCGACGGCAGAGCGGGTGGCATCGCGCAATACCTCGACCGGGGCGTTGAGGTAGGTGACTTTTTCACCGGCGACGTTGCCCAGGTAGTCCACGGTGTAGAGCTCGCCGTAGGAATTGCGCGGGTCATTGACCACGCAGACATACTCGCTCAAGTCCTTCGTGAGGTATTCGCGGGCGAAATCCTGCGGGGTAAAAGTGCCCTCGCGGTAGAAATTATCGTCCTTATCGCGGTACTGCCACTGGAACTCTGTGGGCGGGAGGCCGAGGTTGGCGGTGAGGATGCGGTAGACATCGGCAAGCGCTTGCTCCTGTGCCCCAGACTTGCCCGCGCGGATCTGGTGGGCGGCGCGGCGCAGGACGGTCTGCAGGTTGCGGTTGAGCATGGCGCTGGACTCGGAGGATGCGGTCTCCGGCATGGCGTACTTGGGCACCACGCCGTACTTTTCCACCAGCGAGACGAACATGGACCACTGGCCGCCATCGCCAATGGGGTCATCCATGAGCTTGGTCAAGGTGCGGTCCGTAATATCGCGGTCCTTGAGCTCATCTACCGCGGTGAGGAACCAATTGGCCTTTTCCAGCTTGTCGTAGAAGTACAGGTAGGTCTGCGAAAGCTCGAAATCCTTGATGTTGGTGCGGTCCATGATGTCACCGCGCAGGGAATTCAGGCCCGCAAAAATCCAGCAGCGGCCAGAAGCCTTCTGGTTGGCCGCGCCCCACTTATCGAGCTTGTGGCTGGTCGCCGTGGTGAGCTCGCGCACGAGGTCGCGGTCGACGCTCAGCTTATCGATGCCCTCCTGCGCCACCGCATTCCGCGCCGCCCTGATGGCCGGCTCGCTGGTGAGGGTGGCGTTGGTGGTGTGAACTTCCTGTGGATTAATCTCATTCATTTTTCGATGCTCCTTAGTTCATCCGGTCCCAGAAGGGAAGCTCAACGGGCTCGGTCTCTAGTGCTTGCTGCTGCTCGGAAGTGAGGAATTCCTTGCGCACGGCGATGTGGAAGACGTTTTCGCCGAACCATTCATCCGACATCGTGGCAAAGCCCTTGCCGGGTACCTCGTCGGCGTCGTCCTTGCGCGGCGGCTTGGTGCCCCAGGAGTTCTCCACGCGCCATGCACGGGGTGCACCATCAACTCCGGTCAGCGCCATCGCGTGGGTGGGCGCAGATTCGCCGGAGGTAAAGCGCTCCTCCTTGCTCATGGTGGAATCGATGCCGTAGAGGCCATCGGTATCGACGAGGCCCTCGTCCCACACGGCGTTCTGGAAGGAGAACTGGCGGGAGACATCGCAGCTAAACCACACCGGTTCGCCGGCCTCGATGCTGGCGCGCGCGGCGGAGCGCAGCTCGTCCACATCCACGTTGAGGTAGCCGGCGGGCGCGCCGCCAGCGACGTTGTTCACGCCGGCGCTGGTGTAGAGGCGGTGCTTGTCGTTGGTGGTACGGGGGTCATCGGCAAGCACGACGTACTCGTCCAACGTTGGCAGGTACTTATCCGCAAACTCGCGCGGGGTGGAGTGCACACGGAAGAATTGATCGTCCTTGGTGCGGTAGCTCCACGTAAATTCCTCGGGCGGGGTGCCCAGGTGAATGGCGAGCACGCGTTGGATATCGGTGCGGGCTTGCTTGACGATGTCCCCTCGATCCCCCTCGCCTTCCACCGCACGGTGCGCAGCACGGCGGATGATCGTGGCGATATCGCGGTTCATCTGCGCGGTGTGGCCGGACGAGTGCACCTCCGGCATGACCTCGGCCGGGACAACGCCATACTTGTCCACGAGGTTGGTGAAAAATGACCACCAGCCGCCGTCGTCGCCTGTGAGCTCGAGGGAAGTAGCCACGTCGCGGTCATCCCAGTCGGTGCCGTCTTCGGTGAGATCCAGCAGCTGGCTGAGTGCGAAGTTGGCGCGCTCGAGTTTGTCGAAGTACTGCAGGTAGGTAAAGGAAAACTCAAAGTCATCGATGTTGAGCTCCTTGGCCGCGCGGTGGCGGAACACGTTGAGCGCGGCAAACATCCAGCAGCGCCCGGAGCGCATCTGGTCGGTGACCCCGAGGCTGTCGAGCTTTACCTCGGTGGTGGGGTAGAGCGCGGTAATGCGGTCGCGGTCAAGGGCCGCCTTGGCCACCCCTACGCTGGTAATGGCATTGCGCGCGACGCGCAGCTGGGAGTCCGCCGCGGCCTCCTCGCGCAATTGGGACAGGAAGTCATTGGTGAGCAAAGTCATACTCACCGTTTTAGCAGACGGCGATCTCACGCGAGGCCGCTGGGGCTGGATGGGCCGTTAGAGATCGCTACAGATCGCTATAGATGCCGCGCGAGCCGCGCCACGGCTTCGGGGCTTCCCACTTCTTCTGGGAGCCAGGGGATTTCGTGGACCGGGGTATCGGGAAGCTTATCGTGCAAGAGCGCCAGAGCCTCGTCCTCGGCGGCGCGCCGAGAGGCCAAGAACTCGCCTTGGTCCGCCGGGGTGCGGCGATTGACCAGCATGGAGCCCACCCGCACGCCATTGCCGGTGAGATCCGCGTGGAACTCGGAGGACTCTAGGACGGGCAGGCGCTCGGCGGTAAGCACGATATGAAACACAGTGCGCTGAGAGGTCAGCGCAGCGCGCAGGTGCTCGAAGCGCTCGCGGCGCTGGAAGAGCGTGGCGCGGATTTCCTGATTGCGCCGGTCCACCGGGTCATTATCGGCGCCGGACTCCGCGGACATCCCGCGCACCAGCGAGCCGAATTTATCGGACTTTTCGCGCCGGGCAAGCAGCCCATCGGTATAGGCCGCCATGATTTCCGGCAGGGCCATCAGCCGGGAGGTGTGGCCGGACGGCGCGGTATCGAAGATGAGGTAGTCGTACTCGTCCGCGGCGGCGACCAGGGCGGCCATGCGCTCTAAGAGCGCCGCCTCCTGCGTGCCGGGGGATTGGCGGGCCAAATCCAGGTGCTTTTTACCTCGCCGTGCAGGTGCTCCGGCATGAAACGGCGCATCGAGGTGCCCACGTTGGCGAGGTGTTCCTCGGTGGCTTGGGCAGGATCGAGCTCGATGGCGGAGAGGGAGGGGGTGAGGTGAGTGGGGGCATCGGAAAGCGTGGCATCAAAGATATGCCCCAGGTTGTGCGCCGGATCCGTGGAGACCAACAGCACGTTGTGGTCCTGAGAAAGAGACAGGGCCGTGGCGGTGGCGAGGGTGGTCTTGCCTACGCCGCCCTTGCCGCCAAAGAACATGATGGGCGCGGTTTCTAGCAGCATTGAATATTCTCCAGGGGTGATTTATCCATGCCCATGCGCGTGTGCCAGGCGTGGAAATCTTCGTAGACCAGCGGCAATAGCTCCAGCGTGTAGTAGCTGGCGGGGTTGGGGATGCCGAGCGCCTCCGAGGCCACCAGCATCATAAATAGGTCATCTTCTTGCTGCTGGGCCTTGGCGAAGACGGCGCGGTACGGGGCTTGGTAGAACTCATTGAGCCCCGCGCCGAAGGCCTTAAGCTTGTCGAGCATGCTGGGGAAGGGGAGCGTCGGTATCGTCATCGGTCCACTCCAGCGGCGGTTCCTTGCGCGCGTTGGAGATGGCGCCGATCGACTCCACGATGACCCAGATGGAGGCGATGACGATGACGACGTCCATGCCGAAGAGCAGCCAGTTCTGATCTGTAAACAGGGATTTCAGCTGTAGCAGCGCTGCCCACAGCGACATGATGGTGACAAAGATGAGCGGGATGATAACCGGCAGGGTGGGCCGACGCAGGTGGGTGAGGATGACCACGACGATGGCCAAGGACAGGCTGGCCATGAGCTGGTTGGTGGTACCGAAGAGCGGCCAGATGGTCATGCCGCCGGACCCGTCCGCGCCCGCCGAGAAGGTCAGGCCGAAGGCCAGGCCCACCGCGATGATGGTGGAAACCAGCGCCGTGATGCGGATGCCCATGATCTCGCCGATTTCCTGGACCACGATGCGCTGCAGGCGCACGCCGGAGTCCATCGTGGTGGCGGCGAAGAGCACGGCCATGGTTGCCAGGATGGTGGCAGACAGCGAGGTGGGAATGCCCAGGCCCTCGTTCATCAGCGCGCCGCCGCCCTGTACGAAGGCATTGACGCCGCCGGCGTTCCACTCGGCGTAGACTTCCTCCCAATTCGCCAGAGTCTTAAAGCCGGCGGTGGTGGCGATGATGGTGCCGAGCGCGAGCAGTCCCTCGCCCACCGCGCCGAAGTAACCCACGAAGCGAACGTCGGTTTCCTTATCAATCTGCTTCGACGAGGTGCCCGAGGCCACGATGCCGTGGAAACCAGAGATGGCGCCGCAGGCGATGGTGACAAAAAGCAGCGGGAAAATCCCGGGGGTGCCCTCAGGAACATTCTCGCGCACGGCAGGGGCGGCGAGTTCCGGACGGGTGATGAGGAAGGAGCCGTACAAGATGATAAGACCTACGAAAAGCTGCAGGCCATTGATGTAATCGCGCGGCTGGAGCAGCACCCACACCGGCAGCAGCGAAGCAATGAAGGCGTAGATAAATAGCAGGATGATCCACACGCCGTTGGCGGGAATGCCCAGGACCGTCTCTGGCAGCACGACCGGGAAGCGGTCACCCAGAACCATCAGCGAATACAGCGCCACCACGCCCACCAGGGACACCAGCGGCAGGTTCCAGTTCAGGCGGTAGATGGCCTGGCCAATCAGCAGCGCGACGGCGATTGCACCCCACGTGGGAATGACCGCCGAGGGTGTAGAAATAAGCAGGTTCGAAATCACCACGGCGAACGCGGCATTGACCATGAGCAGCAGCAAGAAGATCACGATGAGGAAGAGGTTGCGCCCGTGCTTGCCGATGTAGCGCCCCGACAACGTACCAATCGACTGACCCTTGTGCCGCTGCGATGCCCACAGCGCACCCAGGTCATGCATGCCGGCGATGAAGAAGGTGCCTAACGTGACCCACAGGAATGCCGGGAGCCAGCCCCAAATGACGGCCACTGCCGGGCCGATAATCGGTGCCGCACCCGCCACGGAAGTGAAGTGGTGACCCCACAGCACGTATTTATTGGTGGGAACATAATCCACGCCGTCTTTGAGGTGGTGCGCCGGGGTGGTGTAGTTCTCTGATAGCCGGAAGATGCTCTTGCCCAGGAATTTGGAATAGAGCAGGTAGCCGGCCAGCATCATCGCCACGCCGATGATGACAAGGATGAGAGAGTTCATGGCTGTGTCTCCTTGCGCGTCGAAGGTGAGGTGTTGTGTATCACAGGTCTGAACAGTATGTCACGGTTCACACAAATTCTTGCAGTGCGGGTAAATTAAGGGGGTGGTGTTCCACTATGTGGACGCGCGGGAGTGGATCGCAGGGGCTTATGCGTGCTCGACGCCGCTTGGGAGACATGGCTGGGTCAAATCGCGGGTAGCGGCCGGGATTAAAGGACTCTGCTGGCGCGGCATGGAGCCAGTCGTGCCGAAGTACCGTGGTTAACGGCGAAGGCTCAATCGACTGGACTTATGGAGGAGTCGTTAGCTCGCTTCCTACAGTTGGGAGCCCTTTGGTGGCGGCACTTGTAAATCTTGACGAAATATCTCAAAAATTTCCGAACAGCAGCTTTTTGGTTAGGTAGCGAATGATCCGATTTTCGGTCTGGATAGTCTACTGGAGCTCGAATTCTACAACGTCAACTTCGTCTGTATCCGCTAATCCGGGGTAGTGGGTATCTAAAGCTTCGTGAAGCTCGGATAGAGAATTGAACCCGTCATTTTTAGCTTGCTTTTCCGACAGTAGCCCGCGCTGGGTAGATACAACGGCTGTGACCTGTGCGGGTAGCGTGACAACTTCTCCGGTTTCCTTCTCAAAGACTATTTGGGCTTTTCCTTCATAGAAGGGATCATCTACTCGGATTGTTTGTTGCTTTTCTCCGCTCCGAATGGAATCCTCGTAGCCTTCCCACATGTAGATACGCTGCTCTTTTTCCATATCTCGCCAGTTAAACGCGAATGGAAGAAGCTCTTCCACGGTGAGCGCTTCAAGGCCGTTGCTTCCGCGCACAATACACTGGATGGATGGATCGACATCAAAAAGTACCTGGCGGCATTTACCACAGGGTGAAATTACTTGTCCGGTAGGTCCATATACGGCGACCATTGCTTGGATGGGATCCTCTGGGTAACTAGCGGCATGGTTTGCTAAAGCAGAGACTTCACCGCAGGGGCCACCAAGGAAATGGTGTGCGTTTAAACCGAGAACCTGTTTTCCTGATTTGGTCAGGAGGGCTGCGGCGACGGTGTGGTCGCCTCAGTCTTGGAAACGCTGCGCATGGGCGGTTGCTTTGGCTGTTAATTCCCGAAGTTCGTTAGTAATCACGCTTCAATGGTAGTAACTACTAGCAGCGTCGATCTATTTAAAGACAGGGGCCAATCAAACCTGGATTTCCTGGGTTTGCTTGATCGCAGGAAACCTTAGCTCCGAGGCGTCACTTGGTTTATTCTTCTTTGGCTGAGCAGAGTGCAATTAGAGTGCAATTAAAGTGGCCCGATGGAACTTTCTCGAAACCTGGGGCGCAGAAAATGTTAGGCAAGTCCAGGGCATTCAGGCATGTCACTCGCCCTTGGATTTATTGGCTTCTTCACAGAGCACGGGGCTTGGCCTTAATAATGGTCGGAAGAGTAGCTTGGCCCGCAATGATCTGTGCAAAATCAGTATCCATAGACCTAAGTAAGCGTATCGCGTAGCGATGCGTAGACCAGAGACGATTAGTATCAAGCATTGGCCGTAGGTGAGCAGCTCGGTTTCTCATCCACCGTAGTTCATGGGCATAGCGATATACCGCTTCATGTCGAACGCCGTGAAATCCTGATGACAGTGCTGAGTTCCATATTTCGACTCGTTTGTTTCGAGGACCAGCATTCGGGGAAGGAAGAATGCTAGTCCATGAACCGAAGTTCAAACTCGCCACCAAATCATCGTGAGTTGGTGGAACGGACCTCACCGAACGGCTACCTGGATGGGGCTTAGCATAATTATCTAGTGCCTTCTTCTCCCACCACCTTGGATATAGGTCTGAATCATTTCGGGGCTGCCATGAAGCGGGGACATTGGGACGAACTAGATGTTGCAAAATCGTTGGAGCCGGATTCACAATCCAATCTTCATGACCTCCGAGAGCAGCATTCCATTGACGGAGACGCATATCGATTGTGTCACGAAGCAAGACTTCAACTATCCCCGTCAGCTCGGTAACCGCGCTGGAGGCTTGTATATTCCATAGATAAAGCTGAGCTGCCTCAACAAGCCCTACCGTGGCTTGCTTATATGTCTGGAAGCGCGCAGGAGGGATAGCCCGCTCTATTTGCCTAGCCGCACGATATGTCAGTTTAGGCATCACACACTTGTCTTTCTTTTAGAATAGGTATAAAATCTTAGCTATAAAGCGGGACAGTACCCGCAGCTACAGAATACCGGCGCTGAGAAACTATCTCAGGGCCGGATTCTTTTTATAGGTGGGGAAGCGCAGGCTTAAACGATATTTTGTAGGAATCGTTAGTGTTCTCAGTCGATACAACGTCATGGTGTGTGCTTGCGGTCTGTGCGCCCTTTCGCTGCTTTGGTAGACATAGCTGGGCCAAATCGCGGGTAGCAGCTGGGATCGACTACCCTAGGCTAACGTGAGCGAGCAGAAGAATACTGAAGTAAACGATGTCCCTGAGCAGCTGCGCATCCGCCGTGAAAAGCGCGACCGCCTGCTGGAATCCGGCGTAGAGGCCTACCCGGTATCCGTCGAGCGCACCATCGCGCTAAAGGAACTGCGCCATGATTTCCGCGTAGTGGCCGAGGGTGAGGAGCCGGGCAATGAAGAGGGCGTGACCTATTTGGCCGCTGGTGAGGAAACCGAGGTCACCCACGCTATCGCTGGCCGCCTTATCTTCATGCGCAATACCGGCAAGCTGTGCTTTGCCACCTTGCAGGACGGCGATGGCACCCAAATGCAGGCCATGCTTTCGCAGGCCAAGGTGGGCAAGGAGCGCCTCGATGCCTGGAAGTCCGATGTGGACTTGGGCGACTTCATCTCCGTTAGCGGCCACGTGGTTGCGTCCCGTCGTGGCGAGCTGTCCATCATGGCTGAGGAATGGACCATGGCGGCCAAGTCCCTGCGCCCGCTGCCGGTGTCCTTCGCGGATATGGCTGAAGATACCCGCGTGCGCCAGCGCTATAACGACCTCATTATCCGCGAAGAAGCCCGCAAGAACGCCATGGTGCGCGTAAAGGTCATGCGCGCGCTGCGCAATTACCTGGAAAGCCAGGACTTTGTAGAGATCGAAACCCCGATGCTGCAGACCCTGCACGGTGGTGCGGCCGCTCGCCCGTTTATCACCCACTCCAATGCGCTCGATATTGACCTCTACCTGCGCATTGCCCCAGAGCTGTACTTGAAGCGCGCCGTCGTCGGCGGCATCGACCGCGTCTTTGAAATCAACCGCAACTTCCGCAATGAGGGCGTAGACCGCTCCCACTCGCCGGAGTTCGCCATGCTGGAGACCTACGCTGCTTGGGGCGATTACAACGATTGCGCTCGCATGACCCGCGAGTCCATCCAGTCCGTGGCCCGCGAGGTCTTTGGTTCCACCACCGTAACGCTTGCCGATGGCACCGATTTTGACTTCGGCGGCGATCAATGGCCCGAAATCGAGATGTATCCTTCCCTGAACGAGGCCTTGCAGCGTAAGTTCCCCGGCCAGCCGGAGGTCACCATCGAAACCGACGTGGAGACCCTGAAGGGCATTGCCAAGGTCATCGGCCTCGACGTGCCGCAGGGCGAAGGCTGGGGCCACGGCAAACTGGTGGAGGAAATCTGGGAGGTCCTGTGCGAGGACCAACTTGAAGGCCCCATCTTTGTGAAGAACTTCCCGGTCGAGACCTCCCCGCTAACCCGCCAACACCGTTCCGAGCCCGGCGTGACCGAAAAGTGGGACCTGTACGTGCGCGGCTTCGAGCTGGCCACCGGCTACTCGGAGCTTGTCGATCCCGTCGTCCAGCGCGAGCGCTTCGAGGATCAGGCCCGCCTTGCCGCCGGCGGCGATGAGGAAGCCATGGTCTTGGACGAGGACTTCCTGGCCGCGATGGAGCAGGGCATGCCGCCGACGGCCGGTACCGGCATGGGCATGGACCGTCTGCTCATGGCCCTGACCGGCCTCGGCATCCGCGAAACCGTGCTCTTCCCGCTGGTAAAGCCGGAACAGAAGTAGCCCATACCCGGCGCTCCCACTCGGTGCCCGCCCACGCAGGCACCCGTTAGCGCCTCGACACCGGCTGCAGCCTTTCTTTGGCTGCAGCCTTTTTGTTTGCCCCATTGCACCCGCCGCGTGTGCCTCGCGGCCCGAGTCGCACGCCTATTTCTGCCTAGTTCTATCGGTTTCACAAAAGTGCAACCTCCTCGGTGATATCTGAGCGAAAAATGCTACATCTCAGGGCCGAGTTTGCTCAGTTATCACCGAGGACCTATTGCATCAGACGTTGTGCATCGGAGGTTGCACTTTTCTGGAGGAACAGAAGTAGCCCGCAACGCTGCTGCAATCACCGAATCCGCCGACTTCACGGGGGTGGCGGATTTTGTTTTCACAATCGCGAGAAGTGCTCGCTAACCCCTGAAGCGGTGCACATACTATGCGAAACTGAATATATGAAAAGAATCGTTTCTCTCCTTTCCATAAGCCTTTTGGCAGCCGGTCTCGCGTCGTGCTCTTCGCCCAATGATGAGGCTGAGAACCAGGCTTTTAGTTCGCCCACGACCCAAGCCTCCTCGGAAGAAACCTCCGCTCCTGAGTCAACGGAAGAGACAACCACAACGACTAAGCAGGCGGAGGAGGATAAAGATTCTCACGGTCTTAAACAGCGCGATGCTAAAGATTTCCTCGCGACCGGTCCCGCTTACGAGCAGATGAACTCCTGGGGAGTGAAAAGCCCCGATGGAAAGGTTCAGTGCTCCTTAAATGAGCAATCTGAAGGGCCGTGGTGCTCCGTGAACTTTTCCAATCCACCGATTTTGCCAGATCCGGAAATTCCGCAATGGGATGCCAATATGGTCAGCTACAAGAAGGGCGCAGGATTCTTCCCTTCGGCTGTAGTCGAGCCGGGCGATCTTGTTCCAGCACAACCACTCAAGGCCGGCGAAGAGGTAGAGATTAATGGCATAACCTTTTCGGCCCCACGCGAGGATGAATTTACAGTCACCGCCAACGGCCATCACTTCACTCTCAAAGACAACGGTCAGTTCTCCGCCGATACCTACCCATTAGAGCCGGATTCCAATGGCTATGCGGAGCAAGGCACCATCTGTGGACAGATGGACACTCGGTGGGGCCTTAAGAATGTTTATGCGCAGGTAGATGGAACCAACTGCCCCAAGGCAATGGAAGTGGTGGATTACTATGTGCACTATGACTTCAAGCCTGAAGAGGTCAATACGCGTGGCATCCTGAATATCGGCGAGTGGGAATGCAGCTTTGCAGCACCGAAGTTCCTCGATGACACTGAGCCAAGCAACAGATTGCCCAATTGTCAGGACCGGAGCGGAATTAGCCGCGTCGTGCTGCTCGATGCGTAACCTCGATTAGCCTGCCAGGGGCCCAGCGGAGGTATCGCCGCGCAGGCGCTTGATGATGTTTTCTGCAGAAATCAGGCACATCGGCACGCCGACGCCCGGCACGGTGGTCGCACCAGCGTAGTAGAGGCCGGACACCTTGCGCGAGGCATTGCGCCCACGGAAGAACGCAGATTGAAATAGCGTATGTGCTGGCCCCAAAGCTCCACCTGACCAGGAGTGATAGCGCTCGGCAAAATCGGCTGGTCCAAGGCTGCGCGTGATGGTGATTCGCTCGCGGAGGTCAGGAATATCGGCGGTGCGGGAAAGTTGGTCGAGGGCGGCATCGGCAATAGCAGCAACGCGCGGGGAAGCCTCGGGATGGTAGGCATCGCCGTGCCCGTAGGCTTCTGCAGCGGGTACTGGGATGAGGAAGAACAGGTTTTCGTGGTCTTCTGGTGCGACATCCGCGTCGGTGGCCGAAACCTTCGAAATGTAGATGGACTCAGACGCGCCGAGGGGACGTTCCGCTTCTGGTGCGGAAAAGACCGCGCGGAAATCGGGGTCCCAGTCCTGGCTGAACAAAAAGGTGTGGTGAGCTAACTGCGGGAGCTTCCCCTTCACACCGGCAAGTACCACCACGGTGCCCAACCCCGGATTGCGGCGGGCCCAGTAGCGCTCCGGATAGGTGCGCAGCTTCCGGGGCAGCAGCTGATTTTCGGTGTGGTGCAAATCCGCGGCGGAGACCACAATATCGGCATCGATGTGCCCGTTCGTCGTGCGGACGCCGGTGGCGCGGGTAGAGGACCCGCCGGCGGTGGTGATGACGGTGACCTCTTCACCCAAGCGGAAGGTGGCGCCGAATTTTTCTGCTTGGCGGTAAATGGCCTGCACCACCGCGTGGAATCCGCCGAGGGGGTAGCGCACGCCTTCCACCAGGTCGGTATGGCTTAAAAGGGAATACAGTGCTGGGGCCGCGGCAGGCTCGGAAGAGAGAAAAACCGCTGGGTAGCTGAGAATCTGGCGCAGGCGCGTATCCGAAAATTGCCCGTTGACGTGCTTTTGCAAGCTGGTTGTTAGCAGCGCTGCAATTCGCGCTAGCCGATGCCGAATATCTGCATGCACCAAGTTCAACGGCGCCGAAAAGGTGGTGTACAAAAAGTGATCGAGCGCTACCTGGTAGGCGTCGCTGGCATCTGCCAAATAGGTGCGCACCTGGCTGCCCGCGCCTGGTTCTATCGACTCGAAGAGATGGGCCACGTTATCGGTCCCGGAATGAATATCCACGGGGGTAGGGCGCGAGCTGGTGCCAGTAGCGGATTCGGCGGGGCCGCCGGTATAGACGCGGTAATCCGGCGAGAGGCTCACCAGGTCCAGTTCCTTTTCTGTGGAGGTGCCGCAGAGGGAAAAGAAGTGGTCGAAGGCATCCGGCATGAGATACCAGGACGGTCCGGTATCCCAGCGGAACCCGGCCTCCGCATAGCTGCCCGCGCGCCCGCCTACCTCGTCTAGGGAATCTACGACGGTAACTTCATAGCCCTCTCTTCCGAGGAGGGCAGCGGTGGCAAGGCCGGCGATGCCGGCCCCGATGACGACGGCGTGCATGATGTTCTCCTTAGTATTCAGTCTTCGGCGGGGTCCTTTACCTACGCGCGGTGCGCTATCGCACCGCGCGCACCGCACGCACCGCGCGCACTGCGCGGGCGGCCAGCCACGCCTTGGTGCGATTCGGCACGGATATTCGGGCGGTTTTTAACTCCGCGGCGGGGGTAGCGGCGAGCCGGTTGGTGAGCTCGGCAAAGATATCGGCGGCCGCGCGCACACCGAAGCGGGCGGATAGCGGCAAGAGGTTAATGGATTCTTCGGCGGCAGCGAGATCGTGGCGGATATCGGCGATGAGCGCGGACTTGGCGGGCTCAGAAAGCTCCCCGCCAGCAGCCTGCGGGAAATAGGTCCGGCCCAGGACCGAGGAGTCTTCGCCCAAATCCCGCAGGAAGTTAATCTTTTGAAACGCGGCTCCCAAGTGTCGCGCGCCGCGGTCCATCGTGGTGCGGTCGGCAGAGGACACGGTCTCTTCCGCCAGGAAGACCTGTACGCACAGTAAGCCGATGACCTCGGCGGAGCCGTAGATATACTCGGCGAGTTCCGCCGCGGAATACTCCCGCTGGTTAAGGTCAGCGCGCATGGAATCGAAAAAGGCCACGAGGTGCTCGCGCTGGAAGCCGCAGCGCCTGGCGGTAATGGCATAGGAATGCACGACGGGATCGGTGTGCAGTCTTTTCTCCGGCGCCGCCAGGATAGCGGCCTCGTAGGCATCGAGCGCGGCGGCGGCATCGATGCAGGCCTGGTCAGCGGTGCCATCGACAAGCTCGTCCGCGATGCGCACCACGGCATAAACGTGGCGGATGTCTTCGCGCACCCGCCCGCGCAAAAGGCGCGTGGCCAGGGAGAAACTGGTGGAATACTGCCCCATAACCTGCGCGGCCGCGCGCGAGGCCGCCTGGTCATAGCGAGTCAACATACTTGCAAAAGTAGCACGCGCCCAAAGCGCCCTAGCGGTTGGTGGCCCGCGGCTGGCCCTCGGCAAAACCGGCTGCCGATTGCACGCCCACGGTGGCGCGCTCGTGGAAGCTAGCCAGCGAATCGGCCCCGGCGTAGGTGCAGGATGAGCGCACGCCGGAGATGATGCGGTCTACCAAATACTCCACGCCGCCGTGCTCCGGATCGAGGTAGATGCGCGAGGTGGAAATGCCTTCCTCAAACATCTCCCGGCGGGCGCGCTCGAAGGCCTCGGTGGCGGAATTGCGCCCGCGCACCGCCCGGCGCGAGGCCATGCCGAACGATTCCTTGTAGAACGATCCATCGGCGTCCTTGTGCAGGTCACCGGGGGATTCAAAGGTGCCGGCGAACCAGGAGCCAATCATCACATTGGACGCACCCGCGGCCAGTGCCAGGGCCACGTCGCGGGGATCGCGCACGCCGCCATCGGCCCACACGTGCGCGCCAACCTCGCGGGCAGCGGCGGCACACTCCAACACGGCGGAAAATTGCGGGCGTCCCACGCCGGTTTGCATGCGGGTGGTGCACATCGCGCCGGGGCCCACGCCGACCTTGATAATATCTGCGCCCGCCTTGGCCAGTTCGCGCACGCCGGTGGCCGTGACCACGTTGCCGGCGGCAATCGGCAGGCCCAGATCCAGGGCGCTGACCTTGCGCAGTGCCGCCAGCATGGTGTCTTGATGGCCGTGGGCGGTATCGATGACGAGGACGTCAGCGCCGGCATCGGCAAGCGCCCGCGCCCTGCCCTCAACGTCGCCATTAATGCCCACCGCAGCACCGATGTGCAGGCGCCCCTGCTTGTCGATGCCCGGCTTATACATCGTCGCCCGCAGCGCACCCTTGCGCGTCAAAATGCCGGCCAGAGTGCCATCCGGGTTGACCACCGGGGCGAGCTTGCGCGAAGTTGCGCGGAGGCGGGTAAAGGCCTCCTGCGGGTCGATGCCCACCGGCAAGGTCACCAAATCCGTGGTCATGAGCTCACCCACGGCGGTGAAATTATCCTGCCCGCGCAGGTCCTTCGGAGTAATGATGCCCACGGGCAGCGCGCCGTCGACCACGATGGCTGCGCCGTGGGCGCGCTTGTGCAATAGGTTGCTGGCATAGCCCACCGTGTGGTGCGGCTTGATGGTGATCGGGGTGTCATAGATGAGGTCTGTGGCTTTCACCGAGGCGATCGTCTCCGCCGCAGCCTCCAGGCTGAGGTCCTGCGGCAGGATGGCCATGCCGCCGCGCCGGGCGATGGTCTCTGCCATGCGGCGGCCGGCCACCGCCGTCATATTCGCCACGATGAGCGGGATGGTATTGCCCGTGCCATCGGCCGCGGTGAGGTCGACTGCCTGCCGCGAGCCAACATCCGAGTGATTCGGCACCATAAATACATCCGAGTAGGTCAGCTCGTAGGGTGGGCGGGAATCATTGAGGAAATGCACTGTGGGATTGCCTAACGTGAATCGAGGGTGCGGTAGAAGACATCTAAATCATACGCCCCAAGTTTTGCAGGTTAAGCCAACTCAGTATCCTGATTTGGTGTCTCAGAATCCCGCCCCGAAAATCTCCGCAGAGGTCATAGCCAACCTCACCATCTTGGTGCTCTCCGCGATGGTGATGATCCTGAATGAAACCGCGCTTTCGGTGGCGTTGCCCACCATCATGGCGGATTTCTCCATCCCCGCGACCTCCGCGCAGTGGCTGCTGACCGGCTTCTTGCTCACCATGGGTGTGGTCATTCCCACCACCGGGTTCCTGATGGATAAATTCACCACCCGGCAGATTTTTGGCGCCTCCACCGGCGTCTTCCTGACGGGCACGGTGCTAGCGGCGCTCGCCCCGGCCTTCGGGTTGCTCCTTGCCGGCCGCGTGCTGCAGGCCGCCGGTACCGCGCTAATGATTCCTACCCTTATGACCGTGGCCATGACGCTTGTTCCACCACAGCGCCGCGGCACCATTATGGGCATTATCACCGTGGTCATCTCCGTGGCGCCGGCCCTAGGCCCCACCGTCGGCGGGTTCATTTTGAGCATGGCGACCTGGCACGTCATCTTCTGGACCATGGTCCCGCTCATCGCCGCCATTAGCATCGCCGGCTACTTCCGCCTGGTCAACGTGGGTGAGCGCAAGGATACCCCGCTCGACATTCCGTCGGTATTCTTATCCGCCCTGGCCTTCGGCGGGCTCATTTATGGCCTATCGTCCATCGAAAAGATGGTGGAGGGCGGCTCGCTTGCCGATGCCCTCCTACTCCTCCTCGGCATCCTCGCCCTCATCACCTTTACCGTGCGCCAACTCCGGTTGGCCAAGGTAAACCGCGCACTATTGGACCTGCGCCCGTTCAAGGTCCGCAATTTCACCCTCGCGGTCATTGCCATGCTGCTCATGTTCGCCCTGCTGCTGGGCACGGTGAATATCCTGCCCATTTATCTGCAGACCTCGCTGGCGGTATCCTCGCTGGTCACCGGCCTCGTGGTCATGCCTGGCGGCCTCCTGCAGGGCGGGATTTCCCCGATTGTGGGGCGGATTTATGACGCCCTTGGACCCCGGCCCCTGCTGATTCCCGGCGCGGTCATGTTTTCTATCGGCATCTGGCTGATGACCCTGCTGACAGAAAATAGCGAGGTGTGGATGGTCATCGGCATGCATGTGCTGTTCGCCGTGGGCATCGCGCTCATGATGACCCCGCTGATGACGGTCTCGCTGTCCTCGCTTCCCGATGACCTCTACTCCCACGGCTCTGCCATCTTGAATACGCTGCAGCAGCTCGCCGGCGCGGCGGGTACCGCCTTCCTCGTGGCCTTTTTGACCAGCGGCACCAAATCCGGCCAGGCCGAGGGGATGAGCGAGGCCGCCGCTACCGCCCAAGGCGCGCACTGGGCCTTCCTTTTCGCCGGAGTGCTCTCGCTTTTCGTGCTCGTGCTAGCGCCGCTGCTCAAGCGCGTGCCCGCCGCCGACTAGCGCCGTGACGTTGTACGGCGCCCGACGCGCCGGGCGGAGTAACCCGGGCGGACTAGCTCTGCGCGGGGTAGCCCTGACAGCCCGCCTGTGCTCCTCCGGCGCCTACTGCGCGCACAGCGGCAGCTTTAGCCGCGCAGCTTCGGCATCATTGCCCCACACCATGAAGATAGACTGGGTGCCTTCCACCGCCATAACGTAGGTCTGCGGATCCGTTGAGGCCTCGTAGCTTTGGATGGTGCACCTATCGTTAGACAGCTCTACTGGGTCAGTGTTTGGGAGGACGGCATCGCGTTCTTCCACGCTGGGGTAGTAGGCGGCGGTGTAGTCGAAACCGTCTCCCGAGCAGGTGATCTTCGCTTCTTGTCCATCTTCTGGGGGACGGGAGGAACACTCTGCACCGAGCGCGCCGTCTTGGCCGCTGCGCGAGCCGATTAGGCTCGGATAAGCATCCGCCAAGTTCTTTTCCTTGTCATCCCAGCTGGGGTAGGACAGGAAATACCACAACGCGCCCGCGGCGGCCACCACGATGACGGCCAAAACAGAAATGAGCGCGATGAGCCCGCCCTTGCCCTTTTTCTTTGGCGGGGCCGCATTCATCGGCGGTACCGGCTGTTGCTGGTACTGCGGCTGGTATTGCTGTTGATACTGCGGCCCGGCCTGGTTCTGCGGTGGGAACTGCTGCTGCGGTTGTGGCGGGAACTGTTGTTGGGGCTCGGGCTCTTCGGGCTGCACCGGCGGGAATTGCGAGGTATCGAGATCCCGCTCGGGGCGCAGCACCGCCACGACCTCTTTAGCGCTCGAATAATCCTTGTCCGGCGTAAAGGAAGGACACGTGGCGGTAACGAGTTTTTGGAAGGCGCGGACCGCATCGGCGCCCGTCGCGCTCTCAGCAGCTTTCTCCGCGGTTTCCTGCGCTGTTTTCTCTGCAGACCTCTCCGCCGTTGTCTCGGCGGAGCTGGCACCGCTTGGGCCCGCGGCAGCGAGGACGGCGACGTCCTTATCCTTATCCACGAAAACGCGCTCAGCCTTGAGCCCATGGACGGCGAAATCCGCGTGGTTGCGGCTAATCAGGAAATCCACCGCGCCGGCCACGGGGGTGAGGATTTCTTGGGCGTGGGGTTTGGTGGGGGCATCGGCAAGCGCGGGCAAGGCAGTGCCCTTACAAGCCTTGCGAACCAGGAATTCCTGCCCATCTGCGGTGGTGCCAGAGCCTTCCAGGGCGGCGAGCGCGGGGTGGTGCAGGCCGTGCAGGGCGGTAGAGGCCTTGACGATGCCCTCTACCCCCGCAGCGAAGATCTCCACCGTAAGTTCCTCGTGGGTGGAGCCATCCTCCACGGCAAAAAGGGTGGAATTGGGCCCCTCATCCAGCACTGCCTTTTCATGCAGGTTGTGCTGGGAAGCAAAGAATTCGGGAAGGTGCGGCACGGCTGTTTTATTCCTTCGTATCTACGAGACGGCAGGGAGAATGTAGAAGATTCTAGGCTAAATAGAGCCTGTTCGCTACCGGCGTACACCTATGTGAGCTGCGAGTATGGGCGGTTTAGGGCGTTTATAGGGCAATGGGGACCAAAAAGAGGAAATCCTTTGGGTCGTGCGGCGTTACAGTGGGTACCACATTAGAAGCGAAAGTTTAGGGGAGTCATGTTCGAGAGGTTTACAGACCGTGCTCGTCGCGTCATCGTTTTGGCGCAAGAAGAAGCACGCATGCTTAACCACAACTACATCGGAACCGAGCACATCCTGCTCGGCCTTATCCACGAGGGAGAAGGTGTAGCTGCCAAGGCTCTAGAGTCCATGGGCATTTCCTTGGAGGACGTGCGCCGTGAGGTAGAGGAGATCATCGGCCAGGGCAGCCAGCCGCACACCGGCCACATTCCTTTTACCCCGCGCGCTAAGAAGGTCCTCGAGCTGTCCTTGCGCGAGGGCCTGCAGATGGGGCACAAGTACATTGGCACGGAGTTCCTCCTGCTCGGACTTATCCGTGAGGGCGACGGCGTTGCCGCACAGGTGCTGACGAAGCTCGGCGCTGATCTGCCGCGCGTGCGCCAGCAGGTTATCCAGCTGCTGTCCGGCTACGAGGGCGGCCAGCAAGAAGGCGGCGGCGACTCGAACCAGGCCCCAGGCCCCATCGGCGCGGGCGCAGGTCCCGGTGCCGGTGCCGGTGGGCGCGGTGGTTCCGGCGGCTCGGGCGAGCGCTCCAACTCGCTCGTGCTAGACCAGTTTGGCCGCAACCTCACCCAGGCAGCCAAGGACGGCAAGCTAGACCCCGTCGTGGGCCGCGAGTCCGAGGTTGAGCGCATCATGCAGGTGCTCTCGCGCCGCACCAAGAACAACCCAGTGCTCATCGGTGAGCCTGGCGTTGGTAAGACCGCAGTGGTTGAGGGCTTGGCGCTGGACATTGTTAACGGCAAGGTCCCAGAAACTCTCAAGGACAAGCAGCTGTACTCGCTTGACCTGGGTTCTTTGGTTGCCGGTTCCCGCTACCGCGGTGACTTTGAGGAACGCCTGAAGAAGGTTCTTAAGGAAATTAACCAGCGCGGCGACATCATCTTGTTCATCGATGAGATCCACACCCTCGTCGGTGCCGGTGCTGCCGAAGGTGCCATCGACGCCGCTTCGCTGCTAAAACCCAAGCTGGCCCGCGGCGAGCTGCAGACAATCGGTGCTACCACCCTGGATGAGTACCGCAAGCACATCGAAAAGGATGCCGCGCTGGAGCGTCGTTTCCAGCCGGTGCAGGTCGATGAACCTTCGCTGGATGACACCTTCCTCATCCTGAAGGGCCTGCGCGATAAGTACGAGGCGCACCACCGCGTGTCCTACACCGATGAGGCGCTGCACGCCGCCGCGCAGCTGGCGGACCGCTACATCAATGACCGCTTCTTGCCGGACAAGGCCGTCGACCTCCTCGATGAGGCCGGTGCCCGCATGCGCATTAAGCGCATGACCGCCCCGAAGGGCCTGCGCGAGGTCGATGACCGCATTGCCGAGGTTCGCCGGGAAAAGGAAGCGGCTATCGATGCCCAGGACTTCGAAAAGGCCGCCGGCCTGCGCGATGACGAGCGCAAGCTGGGCGAGGAGCGCTCCGAGAAGGAAAAGCAGTGGCGCTCCGGTGACCTGGAGGAAATCGCCGAGGTGGGCGAGGACCAAATCGCTGAGGTCCTGGCGCACTGGACCGGCATCCCCGTGCTGAAGCTGACGGAGAAGGAATCTTCCCGCCTGCTCAACATGGAAGAGGAGCTGCACAAGCGCATCATTGGCCAGGACGAGGCGGTCAAGTCCGTCTCCCGCGCCATCCGCCGCACCCGTGCAGGCCTGAAGGATCCACGCCGTCCTTCCGGTTCCTTCATCTTCGCCGGCCCGTCCGGTGTGGGTAAGACTGAGCTGTCGAAGTCGCTGGCTAACTTCCTCTTCGGTTCGGATGATGACCTCATCCAGATCGATATGGGTGAGTTCCACGACCGCTTCACCGCTTCCCGCCTCTTCGGTGCTCCTCCGGGATACGTTGGCTACGAAGAGGGCGGCCAGCTGACCGAGAAGGTTCGCCGCAAGCCGTTCTCCGTGGTGCTTTTTGATGAGATCGAAAAGGCCCACAAGGAGATCTACAACACCTTGCTGCAGGTGCTGGAAGACGGCCGGCTTACCGATGGCCAGGGTCGCGTCGTCGACTTCAAGAACACCGTCCTCATCTTCACCTCGAACCTGGGTACCCAGGACATCTCGAAGCCGGTGGGCTTGGGCTTTACCGGCGCTAGCGAGAACGATTCGGACGCCCAGTACGAGCGCATGAAGGCGAAGGTTAACGACGAGCTGAAGAAGCACTTCCGCCCCGAGTTCCTGAACCGTATCGATGACGTCGTGGTCTTCCACCAGCTCACCCGCGAGCAGATCGTGCAGATGGTTAACCTGCTCATTGACCGCGTGGGTACCCAGCTGGAGGAGCGCGATATGGGCATCGAGCTCACCGATAAGGCCCAGAACCTCCTGGCCCAGCGCGGCTTCGATCCGGTGCTTGGTGCCCGCCCGTTGCGTCGCACCATTCAGCGCGATATCGAGGACCAGCTCTCGGAGAAGATCCTCTTCGGCGAGATTGGCGCCGGCGAGATCATCTCGGTCGACGTCGAAGGCTGGGACGGCGAGTCCAAGGACGACTCCGGCGCTACCTTCACCTTCACCCCGCGCCCGAAGCCGCTGCCGGATGACATCGATGAGCCCTCGCTTGCCGATGCCTCCGTGCGCGACAACAACCCCTCCGACGAGGCCGCCGACGGTTCCGCTTCGGATAATTCCGACTCCGATTCCGATGGCGACAACGGCGACGGTAACGGCGGCCCAGAGGGCGACGATCCGAAGGATGGTGGCCCGAAGGACGGCGGTTCCGGTTCCAGCAATGATGGCATCGACACCAACGGCGAGCCAGATGTCATTTCCCCGGACGTGCCTTCGGAAAAGCCGGGGCTCGGCAACTCCGACGACGATGGCAAGAACCCGCCACCGGCAGGCGCTGGCCAGCCGATGTAACTAATCGGCTAAGCCCCGCCCCCGTGCGGGCCTGCATAAACCACCCACGGTTCCATCGCGAACCCTGGGTGGTTTTCGTATGCGCCCACCCATGGTCAGCTTGCTCACCAGCCGGGGCGGGCGAATGCCTCTGTCCAGCGGTATGGCGGTACAGCGGCCCGCTGGTTCTGTGGCGCAGCGTCGTGCACGGGGGTATTGCTAGAATGACCGGTTATGGGACTTCAATATCGTTCGCGCAAAAAGACCGGCAAGAATAGCTGGATTAACATCTCCGGATCCGGTGCCTCCATGTCCACGAAGATTGGGCCGGTGACCTTTAATTCCCGCGGCGGCATGTGGGTCAACCTCCCGGGCGGACTCAACTTCCGCGGTCGCTGGCGTTAGCGAGTCGCTGCGCCTAAACGCTGGCAGGCCCGGCGGCCAGTTAGTCCGGCAGATGGAAGAGGCCGGCGGGGTTTTGCTCGGCGAGGCCATCGTCAAGCAGCGAAGCCAGCGCGCGGGAACGCTGCGCGGCATCGGGCCAGACTACGTCGATCGCGGACTGCGGCACTGGGTGATCGGCGGCGCGCAGCACGTCTAGGATTTTGCCGCGCACCTGCCTATCGGTCCCGGCAAATTTCTGTACGCGCTTTTTGGCGCGCGTTTGTTCCGCGGCGGAAGGTTCGGGGCATCCGGCGAGCTGCCAGGCGCAGGTCGCGCGCAGGGGGCAGCGCTTACAATCGGGATTTTTCGCAGTACACACCAGCGCGCCGAGCTCCATGAGCGCGGCGGAAAAACGCGGCCCATTGCGCTCGGGCAACAGCGCGGCCACAGCGGCGAGCTCGCGCTTGGAGGGCGACGGAGCGAGGAAATTCCCGTCTTCGGCGCGGGCATAGACACGGCGCACGTTGGTATCGACCACCGGCACGTTCTGGCCAAAGTGAAAGCACGCCACGGCGCGGGCGGTATAGTCGCCAATTCCAGGCAGCGCCAGCAGCTCATCCACGTCCGCCGGAACCTCGTCCATTACCCCCGCGCACTCCCAGAGCCGCAGCGCGCGCCGCGGGTAGCCGAGCTTGCCCCACGCGCGCAACACCTCGGCGCGGGAGGCTTGGGCGAAGTCCGCGGGGGTGGGCCAGCGCCGCATCCACTCCTCCCACACGGGGGCGACGCGCGCGACGGGGGTTTGCTGGCTCATGACCTCGGAAAGCAGCACTCCCCAGGCGGAGGTACCGGGGCGCCGCCAGGGTAAATCGCGTTCATTGGCGTCAAACCAGGAAAGAAGTGCGTGCGTATCCATCTCGCAGGACAGTCTAGGGCATTAAAATATACTTCATGCCATTAAGTAACGTTGCCCATAATCCGCAGGCCGTCTGGGAGGCCCTCCAGGCCGGAAACCAGCGCGTCATCGACGGCACCATCATGGATCTCAACAAGATTTATGAGCGCGACGGGCTCACCAAAGGCCAGGATCCCCGCGTGGTGGTCCTGGCCTGCTCCGATTCCCGCGCGCCCATCGAGCACATATTCAATATCGGCTTTGGCGATGCCTTCGTCATCCGCACCGCCGGCCACATACTCGACGCCTCCGTGCTGGCTTCCTTGGATTATGCGCTCGACCACCTGCACCCCAACCTGCTGGTGGTCTTGGGTCACCAGTCCTGCGGTGCGGTGGCGGCCGCGGTGGATTTTGTGCGCGGCGGCGAGCTGCCCATCGGCCTGCAGCGGCCCATCATCGAGAAGGTCGCGACGTCCGCGTGGACTGCGGGGCCAGACGCCACGCTTGCCGATGTCGAGCGCCAACACACCCTCCAAACCGTCACCCAGGTCGTGGCCAGCATCCCCAACGTGCGCAAGCAGCTTGACGATGGCTCCTTCGGCATCGTCGGCGCCCGCTACCTCCTCGAGGACTCGCGCGTTGAGCCGTTGCACTCTTACGGCGTTGAGTTGACACGCGGAGCGCGCTTAGCGGATCCAGGCGCGTCTACCACTTAAAATTGAGTGCGTGAACCAGAATAAGCCCCTTCCAGAAGAGATCTATAAGCGCCGCCGGGTTGCCGCGCTTATTATCGTGATCGTCCTGGCCGTGGTGCTGATCTGGGCGGCGGTGGCCGCCTTCGGCGGCGATAGCGACGATTCCGTTGCCGCGTCCTCAGAGACTTCGGCGGCAACCACGTCCGCAGAAACCACCAGCGAATCCTCCACCACGTCCGCGGATTCGACGAGCGAATCCGAATCTGAATCCGAGTCTGCCTCGGAGTCCGAGGCGGAGGAAGTCAAGGATGGGGCATCGGAAAGCAAGGAGCCCGAGGAATCCGTGCACGCCGCGAAGGATACCTGCTCGCTTGAGGACTTGGAGGTGCGCACCTCCATGCTCAACTACTCCGTGCCGGACGGCGAGCTGCCGAAGTTCTTTATGACCGTGACCAACCCCACCGCCGCGGATTGCACGATCGATCTAGATGAGAACTCGCTGCGCTTCGAGGTCTACAAGATGGCCGATAACCAGCGCGTGTGGTCCGATACCGATTGCTACGCCTCCGTACAGACCGGAGAGCAGACCTTCCCTGCGGGCAAGGAGCTGAAATTCGAGGCCGAATGGTCCCGCCAGGCGTCCGAACCGGGCAAGTGCACCGACCGCCCGACCGCCGAGCCGGGTGCTTACTTCGCCCACACGGTCATTGGCGATAATTCCTCCCCGCCGCAGGACTTCACCCTCCGCTAAGCGCGCGGCCTCCTTACAGTCGGCCGCGCGGAAGCAGCTCGGGCAGAACCAGCTCGGGCGGAAATAGCCCGTGCGGGAGCAGGTCGCGTGGAAGCAGTCCGCGCAGAGCCAGCCCGGGCGGAAGCAGGTCGCGCGGGAGCAGACCGCACGGAAGTTCGCGCCGCTGGAGCACCCGGCTCCTCGTCACCAGCCGGGCTAGAACCGGCCGGGTTAGAACCGGCCAGCGGTTACGGTTGGTCTACGGCTGGACCGCGGCGAGGGCCTCGCCAAGCGTTGCAACTTGGCGCACCTGCATGCCGTCCACGGGGTTGATTTCCCCGCGCGGGACAATCGCCCGCTTGTATCCCAGCCGCGCCGCCTCCTGCAGGCGCCGCTCAACATTGGGCACCGGCCGCAGCTCGCCTGCCAGGCCCACCTCGCCGATGACCACGGTCTTCGCAGGCAGCGGCTGCTCGTGCAGCGAGGACCACGTGGCCAGCGCCACCGCGAGGTCGGTTGCGGTTTCGGTAATCCGCATGCCGCCCACCGTGGCTACATACGCATCCTTATCGTTTGTGCGCTGTCCGGCGCGCGCCTGCAATACGGCCAGCACCATGGGCACGCGGTGGGCATCGAGTCCGGTGACCACGCGCCGCGGATTCTTCGCCACGGGGTCCACGGTCAGCGCTTGGACCTCGGCGAGGATGGGCCGCACACCGTCCATGGCGACGGTCACCGCGGAGCCATCCGGCGTCGTGCCCCGGTGGGAAAGGAAGAGCCCCGACGGGTCCGCGACCTCCCTAATACCCCCGGCGGTTTGCTCGAAACAGCCCACCTCGTCGGTCGCGCCGAAGCGATTTTTCATCCCGCGCAGCATGCGCAAGCTGGACTGGCGGTCGCCCTCGAAGTTTAAGACGACATCGACAAGATGCTCCAAAACCCGCGGTCCCGCCACGTTTCCGTCCTTGGTCACGTGCCCCACCAGCAGCACGGGGATGCCGGTGGATTTCGCCAGCGACGTCAGCGCCGCGGTCACGGCGCGCGATTGCGCGACGCCGCCGGGCACGCCTTCCACCCCCACTGCATGCATGGTCTGCACGGAGTCCACGATGATGAGGCCGGGCTTGACGGCATCGACGTGCCCAAAGACGGCGTCCAGGTTGGATTCGGCCGCGAGGTACAGCGATTCCTGCAGCGCCCCGGTGCGCTCGGCGCGGGCGCGGACCTGGCCGGCGGATTCCTCGGCGGTGGCGTAGAGGACGGTGCGGCCGAGCTGCGCCCACCGGGAGGCGACCTCGAGAAGCAGCGTGGATTTGCCCACGCCGGGCTCGCCGGCCATGAGTACCACCGAGCCCGGCACGATGCCGGAGCCCAGCACGCGGTCGAGCTCGCCGATGCCCGTGCGCACCGTCTTCGTCGCCTGCGCGCCCACCTGCGTGATGGGCTGCACCGGGCTCGCAGGTGCCACGCTCGCATGCCCCCCGCTTGCCGATGCCCCCGCCACCACCGGCGCCTTTTCCTCCATCGTGCCCCACGAACCGCAATCCGGGCAGCGCCCGAGCCACTTGGGGGAGACATAACCGCATTCGGAGCAGGTGTGGATGGGGCGAGATTTTTTGGCCATGGTGTAGAGCCTAGAACGTGGCGGCAAAAACGACGAACGCGCCCGTACTCCGCAAAGTAGGGCGCGCGTGCGGTGGCTATTAGTGGTGCGAGTTACCGGTGTTCGCGTCGGTGGTGTAGCCCTCTGGGGATTCCACGTCGCGGTCGTACTTACCGGACTCCATCTGGGAGGCGGCGACGGTGGCATCGACCTCGATAGAGCCGTTGGAGAACTCGAAGGTAACCGGGCGGTGGCCGGCGTATCCAAAGTCATCGTTATCCAGGTGGGTGGCTACGTACTGCACGGTCTCGGAATCGTGATCCGGGGTTGCGTCCAGGTTCTTCTGGGAGTCCGCCACGATGGAGTGATCGCGCTTAAGCGGCTGGGTCTGCTTCATCTCGACGGTCTGGCCATCGACCTTCACGGACTTCAAAGTGATGACATCGGTTTCATAGCCCTGGTTGACGGCGTTGAACTTCAGCGCGGCGCCACCGTCAGGCTCTGTCAGGATGGTGACATCGCGGACGGCAATCTTATCGTCATCGGTGCTGGCAGAAGCACCATCAACCGCAGCTACCTTCTCTGCGGTCTGGGCGATGTGGCCTGCCGAGCAAGAAGCCAGCGCCAAAGCGGAGACGGCGGTAACGGAAATAATGGCACCGCGGCGGGCGGCGGACTTCAGGGACTGCACGTTGAGCATCCTCCATCAATTGCGATCTCAGGACTTATCAAATCTTTAGCCTAGTCCCTTTCGATCTAAAGTACACAGTTTCTCGCTAACCTAGCGGGTAGTCCGTGGGGGTAATCGGGGGCATCCGGTGGTAGGCATGTCGCGCGTGATAAAATGGCGGCCTTAGTTATCGGCATATTCACGGGATTATAAGGAGTGGCAATGGAATATAAGGTCGGCGAGGTCGTCGTCTACCCGCACCACGGCGCGGCGGTCATCGAGGATATCGAAACCCGCGAAATGGGCGGCGAAGAGCTGGAATACCTCGTGCTGCACATTAACCAATCCGATCTCGTCGTCCGCGTGCCCAAGAAGAATGCGGATAACGTCGGCGTGCGCGATGTCGTGGGCAAGGAAGGCCTGGAAAAGGTCTTTTCCGTGCTGCGCGATGAGGACGTGGAAGAGGCTGGCAACTGGTCCCGCCGCTACAAGGCCAACCAGGAGCGCCTGGCTTCCGGCGATATCAACAAGGTCGCAGAGGTGGTGCGCGATCTGTGGCGCCGCGATCAGGACCGCGGCCTGTCCGCCGGCGAGAAGCGCATGCTGGGCAAGGCCCGCACCATCTTGGTGGGCGAGCTGGCGCTGGCGCAGCCGGTCGATGATAAAAAAGCCGATACCATGATGGAAGAAATCGACGCCACCATCGAGCGCCACCGCGCCGCAGGTCTAGTCGATGACCAGTCCATTACCACCGATATCGACAACGACATCGATCTCGATGACCTCTCCTTCGACGACGAAGACTAAACCCCGCGTTATCGCCTTAATCGCCGCGGCCGGGCAAGGCACCCGCCTCGGTGCGGAGGTGCCCAAGGCCTACGTCGAACTTCGTGGCCGCACCCTCTTGGAGCGATCCGTGCGCACCATGGCCCGCTCCGGCCTCGTGGACGAGGTCATCGCGGTGGTGAGCCCGGCCATGGAGGGGGAAGCTGGGGGCATCGTCAAGCGCGTGGGCGCAGATATCCCGGTGCGCCTGGTGCATGGGCGAGGCGAGCGCGCCGATTCGATTTGGGCCGGGCTGCAGGCCATTCCGGACGAGGATGCTGTGGTGCTCATCCACGATGCAGCCCGCGCGCTCACGCCCACCGCGATGGTCGAGCGCGTGGCGCGGCGCGTTCTTGCCGGCGCGCCCGCCGTCATCCCGGTGGTTCCCGTGACCGATACCATCAAGGAAGTCGACGGTAACGCCGTGGTCGGCACCCCCGATCGCGCCCGCCTGCGCGCCGTGCAGACCCCGCAGGGTTTCCGCCTCGCCGCGCTGCGCCAGGCCAACCTGGATTATTGGCGCGAGCAGCCGGATTTCACCGCCACGGACGATGCCAGCCTGATGGAATGGCACGGCCAGCGCGTGGAGACCGTGCCGGGCGATTTCCTCGCCTTCAAAATCACCACCCCCACGGACCTGACCCTGGCCCACGCCCTTGCAGAGGAGCAGCATGACTGAGCCCATCATTCCCCGCGTCGGCATCGCGACCGACGCCCACCAGATCGAAGCCGGCAAGCCCTGTTGGATTGCCGGGCTGCTTTTCGATGACACCCCCGGCTGCGAAGGCCACTCCGACGGCGACGTCGTAGCCCACGCGCTTGTCGATGCCCTCCTCTCCGCCTCCCACCTCGGCGATCTCGGCTCTTTCGTGGGGGTGGGCCGGCCCGAATACGACGGTGTGTCCGGCGCCCAGCTCCTGCGCGAGTGCCGTGAGCTGCTGGAAGCGGAAGGTTTTATCATCGGCAATGCCGCCGCCCAGCTCATTGGCCAGACGCCGAAGATGGGCCCGCGCCGCGAGGAAGCCGAGGCCGTGCTTTCGGAAATCCTCGGCGCTGATGTGTCCATTTCCGCCACCACGACCGACCATTTGGGCTTTACTGGCCGCAAAGAGGGCCGCGCGGCGGTGGCAACGGCCGTTGTCTGGCGGCGCCAACACTAACCCCGCGCACGGGTGATTTAGACTGGGGGCGTGAGTACTTTGCGCATTTTTGACACAGCCACCCGCAGCCAACGCGACTTCGAGCCGATCCGCCCCGGCCACGCCTCCATCTACTTGTGTGGCGCCACTCCGCAGGCGCAGCCGCATATCGGGCACCTGCGCTCCGGCGTGGCTTTCGATATCCTGCGCCGCTGGCTGCTCGCGCAAGGCTATGACGTCGCGCTCGTTCGCAATGTCACCGATATCGATGACAAGATCCTCACCAAGGCCGCCGAGAATAATCGCCCCTGGTGGGAGTGGGTGTCCACCTACGAGCGCGAGTTCACCAAGGCCTATAACCTGCTCGGCGTGCTCCCGCCGTCCGTGGAGCCGCGCGCGACGGGGTTTGTCACCCAGATGGTCGAGTACATGCAGCGGCTTATCGACGCCGGCTTTGCCTACCCCGTTCCCGCCCAAGACGCCGAGGCCACCCCGCAGACCGATGGCGCGGCCGGATCCGTGTACTTTGACGTCGAGGCCTGGACCAAGGCGGAGGGATCCGACTACGGTGCGCTGTCTGGCAACCGCGTCGAGGAGATGGAACAGGGCGAGTCAGACAACGCGGGCAAGCGCAGCCCGCTCGACTTTGCCCTGTGGAAGGCCGCCAAGCCGGGCGAGCCGAGCTGGCCCACCCCGTGGGGTCGCGGCCGCCCGGGCTGGCACCTCGAGTGCTCCGCCATGTCGACGTACTACCTGGGCTCCAATTTCGATATCCACTGCGGCGGTTTGGACCTGCAATTCCCGCACCACGAAAACGAGATCGCGCAATCGCACGCGGCAGGCGATAAGTTCGCCAATTACTGGATGCACAACCACTGGGTGACCATGGCCGGCGAGAAGATGTCGAAATCGCTCGGCAACGTGCTTTCCATCTCGAACATGCTGGAGCTCGTGCGCCCGGTGGAGCTGCGCTACTACCTGGGTTCTGCGCATTACCGCTCCGTGCTGGAATACTCCGAATCCGCCCTGACGGAGGCGGCGGCGGGCTACCGGCGTATTGAGGGCTTCGTCAAGCGCTTTGCAGGCGTCGAACGTGGCGACTGGACGCCGGACTTTGAGGACGCCATGAACGATGATATCGCCGTGCCGAAGGCTTTGGCCGCTATCCACACCACCGTGCGCGCGGGCAATAAGGACCTGGCCGCCGGGGACGAGGACGCCGCCCGCGCGAAGGCCGCTCAGGTGCGCGGGATGGCGCACGTACTTGGATTTGACCCGCTGGAGTGGGAAGATGGAGGCGAAGCTAGCGGAGCAGACGCGGCGCTCGATGCGCTGGTCCAGGCAGAACTGGAACGGCGCACGCAGGCCCGCGCGGAAAAAGACTTCGCTACTGCCGATGCCGTGCGTGACCGCCTCACCGCCGCCGGCATCACCATTACCGATACCCCAGACGGCCCCACGTGGTCGTTGACCCAGCGCTAGACAGCTTTCCGCTGTTATTTTCGCTGGTTATTGAACGGTTTCCTCGAAAGGACTGAAACGATGGCACGAACCCATGGCCGCGGTGGCGCGGGCATCCGCAAGACGAATAAGAAGGGCGCTACCAAAGGCTCCGGCGGGCAGCGTCGCAAGGGCCTAGAAGGCAAGGGACCCACCCCGAAGGCCGAGGACCGCGTCTACCACGCCAAGCACAAGGCGAAGCTGGAGCGCGAGCGCCGCAACTCTGGGCGCCACCAGAAAGAAACCGCAGAGATGGTGGTGGGCCGCAACCCGGTCATCGAGTGTTTGCACGCCAAGGTGCCGGCCACCACGCTCTACATCGCTGCCGGAACGCGCAACGATAAGCGGCTTTCTGAGGCCGTGTCCATGTGCAATACCCGCAATATCCCCATCATCGAGGTCCAGCGCCACGAGATGGACCGCATGACGGGAAATGGCATGCACCAGGGCATCGGCTTGCAGATACCGCCATATAAGTACGCAGCGGTGGAGGATTTGATTGCCAACGCCGCCGAGAACCCGCGCCCCGGCATGTTCGTCATCCTGGATAACATCACCGACCCGCGCAACCTGGGCGCCGTCATCCGTTCCGTGGCCGCTTTCGGCGGCGATGGCGTGATCATTCCAGAGCGCCGTTCGGCTTCTGTCACCGCGGTGGCGTGGCGCACCTCGGCTGGCACCGCTGCCCGTTTGCCGGTCGCCCGCGCAACGAATATCACCCGCACCGTAAAGGAATTCCAGAAAAACGGCTACCAGGTCGTCGGTCTCGATGCCGGTGGCGATCACACGCTGGATACCTATGAAGGCGGCACGGATCCCGTCGTCATCGTCATCGGCTCCGAGGGCAAGGGCATTTCGCGTTTGGTCAGCGAGACCTGCGACGTCCTCATGTCCATCCCCATGACCGGGTGGGTTGAGTCCCTCAACGCCTCCGTCGCTGCGGGTTCGGTGCTATCCGAGTTCGCACGCCAACGCCGCGCCGCCGAAAAATAACCCATTTCCGCTGCGCCAGCTCGCCGCGACGGATAAGCGCCATCCACGTTCGGTGCTGGCAAAGTCGAGCGCACAGAATCGCCTCCTCAGCCGCCGGTGCGGTTGTCGGCGCAGCTAGTGTCAAAGGCGCGCTGGGTCTTTGCGAGGCACAACCTTCTCAGTGCGAATCGTTGTGGCACACAACAATTTAACCATTATCTGCCCAGGGTGGCAGCCACCGGATGGTTCCGTCGACCCGGGCTAAGTGCCCGCGCAGGGGCGGGGCATTGGGATCATCGTCGTTCACGCCATTGTGGTACGGACAGGCGATGGTCAAGTTTCCCGGGTTAGTTTCGCCGCCATTTTTCCAGGCATTGAGGTGGTGAACCTGGCATTCATCGGCGGGGTAGCGGCACTCCGGCCACGGGCAGACCGGGTTTTCGGCCGCTGCCATCAGGCGTTGCTTTGCAGAAGCAAAGCGCGAGGTGCGGTAGAGGTTGACCGGACCTTCCACTGGGTGGATGAGCGTGACGTAGCCGTGCTCAGTAAATACCCGTCGCACCAGCTCGGCGCCGGTCATCGTGGCGCCATTGGTCAGCTGGACCACGATATCGCCCTGGGAGTCGGCGCTATGGGCAGAGCCAGGACCAGAGTCAGCGCTGACGTTGGAGTTTGAACCAGCAGTGGAGCCGGAGCCGAAATCGACGATGCGATCGAGCTCGTCGAGGCGAAGCACGACATTGGTCGTCACGCTGGGGCGGGCGGCGGCCTCGCCGTGGAAGATATTCTGCACAGAAGCAAGCGGGGCATCTTTATTAATCGCGGCGTGCATATCGGCGATATCGGCGGACGGGCCGGTAATGGACATGGTCCAGGGGCCGTCGGCGCGGCGATAAATCTTCACGCCGGGCTGGCGCTTGACGGGCCCCTTGAGCTCCTTGACGCGGGCGCGGCCCCGCTTATCAATATCCGAGACCTTCCCCTTCATCCCACACAATTCGCGCCGCAGCGCCCAGGCATCGCGCTTCTTCTTCAGCTTGGCGGCGTGGCGCTCGATGGTGAGCAGGGCCGTCAGGCTGTGCCCGTTGGCGCGGCTGGCGGCGATGGATTCGCGCTGCTGGCGGCGGAAGGCGGTGGTGCCGAAGTAGGTCTCGGCAAGCGTGAGCAGTCGGGTGGCGGTGGTATCGGGGCACCCGGCCGCAATCAGCGCGTGCAGCGAGAGGCCGTGGCAGTCGGCGATGATATCCATGCCGGGTGCCAGGCCCTTGAGAAATGTCTGCAGCGTGTTCATGCCCCAGAGACTAAGAAGCCCCGCAAGCCCGCGCTAGCCGATGCCCCACCTCCCTGTGGACAACTACCCTTAAGCGTCACCTAAGCCGAAAAATTCGCGGACTTTATCCACAGCATTGAAGGAATCCGTATTTGGTCCTATGCTCGCCGGCGTTTCTTTGCTAGAGGGAATCACGTGCCCGAGGCCCTCCATGGTCCAGAGCTCCACGGGGTAGTCGCCGTCGTAGTAGGTGGAGGTTATCCCGGGTATGGGCTGGGTTTCGCGGGGCGGGCGGCAGCCATTGGCCAGCGCGAAGTGCTCCGCGGTGGCGGGGGCAGAAAGCACGCACCCGTGGGTTTGCTGCCCATCGATGCCGGCAAGCCCGCCATCATAGGGCGCAATCAGATCTTCGGTGCCGTGGATAAACAGCAGCGGGGTAGGCCGGTAGTCATCGGGGTGGGTGGGCGCGTGGTTGGAACCTTCGCCCAGCGTGGAGGCGAAGACGCAGGCGCCGGTGAGGGTGAAGGGGGCATCGTAAAGCAGGCGCAGCACCATCTGCCCGCCATTGGAATAGCCCGCGGCGAAGGTGCGCGCGGTGGAGTACTCGCGCTGCATAGTCTCGATGAGGAAAGTGCTAAAGGCAACGTCATCCACCCCGAGCTCGCGGGCGCGGACCGGCAGGTTGGCGCGGGTGTCGTTGAAGTGGTGGTCGATGCCGTCGGGGTAGACGATGAGGGTATTGGTGGCATCGGCAAGCGCGTCCACCGTGCCGTTGGTAAAGCGGCGGATGACGTTGGCGGATTGGTGGGAGCCGTGGAAAAACAGCAGCAAGTCCGGCTGGGGACCGAGGTTCTCGGGCTCGATGACGATGAAGCGGCGGGTGTGGCCAGCCACATCCGCGGTGCGGCGATGAATATGCATGCCCGCCGAGTTTAGTCGGCGTGGTGGGCCTCTGCGGCGGCGCGGTTATCGGCGTGGAAATGCTTGGCCGCGACCTCATCGCGGATGGCGCGCTTGCCTTGCCGCCAGCCGATGAACCGGCACACCAGGTAGATCACAAAGGAAATGGTGGTCACGAAGACGGAAACCGGCAGGCCGGGGGCGAGGGAGAGGATGAAACCGCCCACGGCGGAGACCTCGGCGAAGATGGTGGACCACAGTACCGCGCGCAGGGGCGAGGAGGTGATTTGTACCGCCGCCGCGCCGGGGGTGATAAGCAGCGCCATGACGAGCAGCGAGCCGACGATTTGCACCGACTGCGCCGCTGCGAGGCCGACGAGGACGGCGAAGGCGACGGAGATGGCGCGGGTGGGCACGCCGGCGGCGCGGGCCATATCAGGATCGGCGGAGGCAAAGAGCATGGGCCGCCAGAGGAAGCCGACGGCGGCCACGATAATGACCGTGGTGGCGGCCAGCAGCCACACCGAGGCGGAGGAAACGCCGACGATTTGGCCGGTCAAAAGCGTCATCGCGGTATTGGAATTGCCGGGGTAGAGGTGCAAGAACAGCACCGAGAGGCCCAGGCCAAAGCTCATGACCACGCCGATGGCGCTGTCTTGCTGGCCCTTAAAGCCCAGCATGGCCAGGATGATAGCGGCGACGATGGCGCCAGCGACCGCGCCGAAGCCCAGGTTGAGGCCGAAGAGGAGTGCCGCGGAGGCACCCATAAGCGCCAGCTCAGAGGTGGCGTGGACGGAAAAAGACATCTGGCGCAGCACGATGAGCGAGGTCATCACGCCAGACAGGATGCCCAGCAGCGCGGAGGCGATGAGCGAGGACTGCACGAAGTCCACGCTGAGCAGGTATTGGGTATCTTCCCAGTAATTAGACAACGATGAGCCTCCCGTCGACGCTTAAGACATTGACCTTGGAACCGTAGAGCTCCGAGAGGACCTCGGAGCGCATGACCTCATCGACCGGGCCGAAGGTGTGGCCATTGGGCGCGATGTAGAGGACCTTATCCGTCACCCCGAGCACGGGGTTGATGCCGTGGGTGACAAAGACGATGGAGGTACCGCGCTCGCGGCGCAGCGAGTTCAGCTTGTTAACCGTGGCATTTTGCCGGGCGGGGTCGAGGGAGAGGAGGGGCTCATCGGCAAGAATAAGGTCCGGGTCATTGGCCAGGGCTTGGGCCTGGCGGATGAGTTGTTGCTGGCCGCCGGATAGCAGGCCGACGCGCCGGTCCCGCAGCCCCGTGGCACCCACCTCTTCCAACAGCTCGTCCACCTGTCCACGGGGGGTGTTCCTATATAGTTTGTCAATCTCGCGGGTGGGGTGGACGGGGGCGGATCCCTAACTCGGGATTTTTAGGTGTGTTGTTTTTGCGCGTGGCTGGTAGCCGACTGGGATTTTTCCCAGTCGGCTTGTTTCGTTGTTAGGGGTTAGGCTGCTGCGGCTTCCTTTGCTGGGGCGGGATCGCGGTAATACTCGTGGTTGCGCATCATGGCGTAGAGGACGTTGATTCGTCTGCGGGCGAGTGCTACGACCGCAGC